>CANQRV010000006.1 GCA_947626355.1 uncultured Muribaculaceae bacterium | reverse complement strand
CCCAGGTCGATGATCTCGCCGATCTTGGAGATGCCCTCGCCGTAGATGATGTCGAACTGGGCCTCCTTGAAGGGGGGAGCTACCTTGTTTTTCACCACCTTCACCTTCGTGAGACGTCCGATCACGGTGTCGCCGTCCTTGATATAGGAGGAGGGTCGGATATCGATCCTGACCGAAGCATAGAACTTCAGGGCGTTGCCGCCGGTGGTGGTCTCCGGATTGCCGAACATCATGCCGATCTTCTCGCGCATCTGGTTGATGAAGATGCAGCAGGTGCGTGTCCTGGCTATGGTGCCCGTGAGCTTCCTCATGGCCTGGCTCATCAGGCGGGCATGCAGACCCATGCTCTTCTCCCCCATCTCGCCCTCGATCTCCGCCTTCGGCGTCAGCGCGGCCACCGAGTCGACCACCAGCACGTCGATGGCGCCGGAGTTGATGAGCTGCTCCGCGATGTCGAGCGCCTGCTCGCCGTTGTCGGGCTGCGAGATCCAGAGGTTGTTGACGTCGACGCCGAGCTTCTCGGCATAGAAGCGGTCGAAGGCGTGCTCCGCGTCGATGATGGCGCAGATGCCACCCTGCTTCTGGGCCTCGGCTATCACGTGGATGGCCAATGTGGTCTTACCCGACGACTCCGGGCCGTAGATCTCCGTGACGCGGCCGCGGGGAAGGCCGCCCACGCCGAGCGCGTAGTCGAGACCGATCGAGCCGGTGGAGATCACCTCCACATCCTGCACGGCCTCGTCGCCCAGGCGCATGATCGTACCCGCGCCGAAATCCTTGTCGATATGCTGCATCGCTATCTTCAACGCCTCTTTCTTCTTGTCAAGATCGCTGATCCTGCCCACAGGCGCCTTTGTCGCTGATTTTTTCTTTGCCATTGTCTATATGCTATATTTTTATTGCAAAGTTAACGATTATTATCGCCTCTGCCTAATCTTTCATGCTGAAAAACGCTCCTTTAGCGGTTTAAATTATGCTAAAGAATACGCCATGGCTGCAAAAGTCTTGCAGCCGGGCCACCCTAATCCCCTTATTTGCAACCCGGCTGGAGTCAATGCGTTCACACCATCGAGCGGAGCACCTCCAGACCCTCCTTCACCGTCGCGACGTCGGAGATCACGAAACTCCGCTTCCCGCCCACGTCACGGATGGCACAGCGTTGCGGATTGCGCTGCAGATATCCGAGCACGCGTCCGAACGCCTGGCTCTGGTAGTAGGCCTTGTTGTCGTCGCCCACGAAGAAGATGCGCATCTTGCCTCCCTTGAGCGCCACGCGTTCTATGCCGAGGCGCCGCGCCGCCATTCGCAGGGGCACGACGCGTATCAGCTCCTCCGCTGTCGCGGGGATGGCGCCGAAGCGGTCCTGGAGACGCTGCCGGAATCCCTCCACGGCCTCCTCGCTCTCCATGTTGTCGAGCTCGCGGTAGAGGTTGATGCGCTCACCCTCCTGCGGCACGTAGTCGGGAGGGAGACGCAGCTCGAGGTCGCTCTCCACCGTGCAGTCAGCAGTGAATTCCTCCTCCTTGCCGCCGTTGACGTCGGTGAAGGTGTCGGCGAATTCCTCCGTCTTCAGCTCGGTGACGGCCTCGCGCAGGATGCGCTGGTATGCCTCGTAGCCGAGGTCGGCGATGAAGCCGCTCTGCTCGGCGCCGAGGAGGTTGCCGGCGCCGCGTATGTCGAGATCCTGCATGGCGATGTGTATGCCTGCTCCCAGATCGCTGAAGCTCTCGATGGCCTGGAGCCTCCGGCGCGCCACGGGCGTCAGCGGCAGCTTCGGCGGCACGAGGAGATAGGCGAAGGCCTTGCGGCTGCTGCGCCCCACGCGGCCGCGCAGCTGATGGAGCTCGCTGAGGCCGAAGGTGTGGGCGTTGTTGACGATGATGGTGTTCACGTTGGGCATGTCGATGCCGTTCTCCACGATGGTGGTGGAGAGCAGCACGTCGTAGTCGTGGTTGGCGAAGTCGAATATCGCCTTCTCCAGCTTCTCCGGCGGCATCTGACCGTGGGCGGTGACTATCCTCACCTTCGGCACGAGGCGTCTGATCTTGGTCTCCAGCTCGGTGAGGTTCTCGATGCGGTTGGAGATGAAGAAGACCTGACCGTTGCGGCTGAGCTCGAAGTTGAGCGCCTCGGCTATGATGTCGTCTTCCAGCGGCGCCACGGTGGTGACTATTGGCTGCCGGTTGGCCGGCGGGGTGTTGAGCGAGCTGAGGTCGCGGGCGCCCATGAGCGAGAACTGGAGGGTGCGCGGTATTGGGGTGGCGCTCAGCGTCAGGGTGTCGACGTTGACTTTCATCTGCTTGAGCTTTTCCTTCACCGCCACGCCGAATTTCTGCTCCTCGTCGACGATGAGTAGTCCGAGATCCTTGAATTTCACCCCTTTCCCTATCAGCTTGTGGGTGCCGATCAGGATATCGATCTTCCCTTCGGCGAGATCGGCGAGTATCTTCTTCACCTCGGCCGACTTTCTGGCGCGGGAGATGAACTCGACCCTCACGGGCATGTCGGCGAGGCGGTCGGAGAAGGTGTGGTAATGCTGCATGGCGAGCACGGTGGTGGGCACGAGCACTGCTGTCTGCTTGCCGTCGACTGCCGCCTTGAATGCGGCCCTCACGGCGATTTCCGTCTTGCCGAAGCCCACGTCGCCGCATATCAGGCGGTCCATGGGGCGCGCGCTTTCCATGTCGGCCTTCACGGCCTGGGTGGCGCGCAGCTGGTCGGGGGTATCCTCGTAGGCGAAGGAGGCCTCCAGCTCATGCTGCATGTAGGTGTCGGGGGCGAACGCGTGCCCCTTCTCCTCGCGCCTGGCGGCATATAGCCTGATGAGGTCGCGCGCTATGTCCTTGAGCTTGCTCTTGGTCTTGTCTTTCATCCGCTGCCAAGCTCCGGAGCCCAGCTTGCTGATCTTGGGGGGCACACCCTCCTTGCCGCGGTATTTCGACAGTTTGTGGAGCGCGTGGATGCTCACGAGCACTATGTCGTCGTTCTGGTAGATGAGCTTGATCATCTCCTGCGGGCGCCCGTTGACGTCGGTCTTGATCAGGCCGCCGAAGCGCCCGATACCATGGTCGATATGCACTATGTAGTCGCCCGGCTCAATGGAGTTGAGCTCGCGCAGGCTCATGGCGAGCTTGCCGCCGCGGGCCATGTCGCTGCGCAGATTGTATTTATGGAATCGGTCAAAGATCTGGTGGTCGGTGAAGAAGCATATCCTGCGCTCGTGGTCGGTGAAGCCCTCGTGGATGGTGTTTGACACGGGGGTGAACGCTATGCTGTCGCCGCGGTCGTGGAAGATGTCCTTGAGCCTCTGTGCCTGCGAGGGGATATCGGTAAGGATGAGTATCTTATACCCGTCGTTCCGGAATTTCTCGAGCGACTCTGATATCAGCTCGAAGTTCTTGTGGTAGAGGCCCTGCGGCGAGCAGTCAAACCTCACGACCGCCTGTGTGTCGGCCGGCGTGGCCGACTCCGATGGGGTGATCTCCACCGTCTTGAGCTGCGACAGGCGCTTGGCGAAGGCCTTGGCGTCGACCACGTTTTTCATGGCCTCGGGGTCGCCCTCTCCTGCTATGCCCACGGCCTCGGCCATCTCCTCGCCGGCTATGGCTTCGATTCTGGCCAGAAGATGGCTCGTCGAGCGGCAGAACACCACCGTGGAGTCGGCGGCGAAGTCGAGCAGGCTCACGCCGCTCTCGCTGCTGTCGTCGCCCGAGGCCGGAAGTATCGAGATCTCGTCGACTTTCCGCTCGGAGAGCTGTGTCTCCACGTTGAAGGTGCGTATCGAGTCGATGTCCTCGTCGAAGAAGTCGATGCGGTAGGGCAGCTCGTTGCTGTAGGAATACACGTCGAGTATCGAGCCTCTTCTGGCAAACTGTCCCGGCTCATACACGTAGTCGGTCTCCTTGAAGCCGAGGTCGCGCAGCCGCCGGGCCACGTCGCTCATCTTCGCCTTGCTCTTGAGCGAGAGGGTGAGGGTGCGCCGCTCTATCTCGTCGCCCGGGGGCACCTTCTCCGCGAGGCCCTCCGGCGAGCACACCACCCAGAGGGGATGGTCTTTACGCCGCCAGCGTTCCAGGGCGTCGGTGCGCAGTATCTGCTGCGGAGCGTCCGGCTGGCCGTAGCGGATGTCGCGGCGGTAGCCGCTCGGAAAGACGGCTACCTTCTCCGGCCCCGCTATGTGGCAGAGGTCGTTGTAGATATATCCGGCGTCATCGGGGTCGTCGCCCACCACGATCATCGGGCTGCGGCGCTTCCCCAGCGCGGCCAGCAGCATTGCCGGCGCGCTCCCCGGAAGCCCGCTGAGCCTCATGCGCCGGCTTCCCGAGGAGAGCATGCTCTCCACGGCGGCTACCCGCGCCTCGGTGGCAAACAGCCTGTCGGCTTCCTGCAGGTCCATATCCGTTTCCTATGTTTTTCGCTATTGTTTCTTTTTCCTGTTGCCGGAGAGTATCGCCTTGTATTCCTCCGGATTGTTGAGGATGGCGCGCGCGGCCTCCAGTCCCTTGTCGTCGCGGAGGTCCTGGATGATGCGCCCGCGGTCGTAGTAGTAGCGCCCCGCGATCTCGCGCCCCAGATACTGCGTGACCTCGCCGCGCTTGAGGTCGAGGTCGGTAGCGAGGTCATGGCGCAGCAGCTTCGAGAGGGTGTCGAGCTGGGCCTCGGTGGCCGTGTCGAGATATCCCTCGTCTTTCACTGCCGAGCGCAGCTGCTTTATCATGTCGTCAAACACCTGCTCCGACTTGAAGTCGCTTCCGGTCACGGAATTCTTGAAGTCGGCGTAGATCTCGTCTGTCACGGTGAATTCCTCGGCCGGCGCTATCTCCCTGTGGTCGGCCTTGAAGCGCGTGGCGTAGTCGAATATGTGGTTGCCGCGCATCAGGTCGTAGAGCAGCACGCTGGCCTTCTCCCATTCCACCGTGGAGTCGGGTGTCAGGCCGCCGCCGTCCCTCACCTCGCGCCCGTGAAGGGTCTTGTAGACGTTGGTGAGCGAGTCGGGGGTGCGCGCCACACTGCCGTCGGGATTGCGGTGACTGTAGTCGAGGGCCTGGATAAGGCGTCCGGAGGGTATGTAGTATTTTCCCACCGTCACTTTCAGTATACCGTCGTAGGGGAGCGGACGTGTCGCCTGCACGAGCCCCTTGCCGAAGCTCCGGCTGCCCACAAGCACCGCGCGGTCAAGGTCCTGAAGGGCGCCGGCGGTGATTTCCGACGACGACGCCGAGCCTCCGTCGATCAGAACGGCCAGCGGTATGTCGGGATATATCGGCGTCCGGGTGGTCTTGTAGATCTTCTCCAGCGACTTGTCGCGTCCGCGGGTGCGGAGCACCTCCGTGCCCTTCGGCACGAAATAGCCCACGATGTCTACAGCGCTCTCCAGCAGGCCGCCGCCGTTGCCGCGCAGGTCGAGCACTATGTTCTCGACCGCTGGGTTGGCCTTGAAGCTCTCGAGGGCCTCCCTCACCTCACGCGGCGACTTGTCGATAAACGAATTGAGCTTGATATATCCGGTGTTGCCCCCCACCACGCCGTAGTAGGCCACGCTCGGCTCCTGCATCTTGCGCCGCTCGAGGCGGAATGTCTTTATGGAGTCGGGGTCGAAAGGACGCTCCACCGTCACCTCCACGATTGTGCCGGCCTGACCGCGCAGCAGCTTCGACACCTCGTCGCTCTTCAGCCCGTGGGTGTCGGTGGTGTCCACCTTCAGTATCCTGTCGCCGGGAAGCATCCCGGCCTCGGCCGAGGGGGAGCCCTCCATCGGCGCCGAGATATAGGTGGAGCCGTCGCGCTCCATTATGAAGGAGCCGATGCCGCCCCATTCGCCGGTAGTGATGCGCATCAGCACGTCCTGGTCGTCGGCCGTATAGTATTCCGTGTAGGGGTCCACGGTCGAGAGCATTGCGGCAATCGCCGCCTCGAAGCCTGCGTCGGTCGAGATGCTGTCGACGTAGTTGAGCTCGAGTTCCTTCACTATGGTGTTGAACGTGTTGAGGTTGCGGGCCACCGCCGCGTCATGGCTGCGCTGTGTGTCGGCCATGGCGGCGGCGCCGGCCGCCACCGCGGCCAGCGTGATGATGAATGCCCTCATTTGGCGTGTGCCGGTCATTGTCTGATAGGGTATTGAAGGTTGAGGCCGGCCTGCAGGGCCGACTATAACTCTTTAACGGATTTTCACCTCTATTGTTTATTTATGCGGATAGTCGACAGTGTAGTGCAGCCCGCGGCTCTCCTTGCGCTCCATGGCCTGTCGCGTAATCAGGTAGCCGATGTTGATGATGTTGCGCAGCTCGCAGAGCTCGCGCGTCGGCTTACTCACCTTGAAGAGCCTCTCCGTCTCCTCGTAGAGGATGTCGAGGCGGTTCCAGGCGCGCTTCAGGCGTAGGTCGCTCCTCACGATGCCCACATAGTAGGCCATGATCTGGTTGACCTCCTTTGCCTCCTGAATGATCAGCACCATCTCCTCGGGATGCGCCGTGCCCTCGTCGTTCCATTCCGGCACGTCGTGGCGCCAGTCGTAGCCGTCGATCACGGATGCGCTGTGCCGCGCCGCCGCGTCGGCATAGACCACCGCCTCGATCAGCGAGTTGCTGGCCAGGCGGTTGCCGCCGTGAAGACCGGTGCAGCTGCATTCTCCGATGGCGTAGAGGCGCTTGATGCTCGACTCCCCGTTGAGGTCGCATTTGATGCCGCCGCAGAGATAGTGGGCGGCCGGGGCCACCGGTATCATGTCTTTCGTGATGTCGATGCCGAGGCTCAGGCATTTCTCGTAGATGTTGGGGAAATGGCGGCGCGTCTCCTCCGGGTCTTTGCCCGTGACGTCGAGATATACGTGGTCGGTGCCGTGGAGTTTCATCTCGGAGTCGATGGCCCGGGCCACGACGTCGCGGGGCGCCAACGAGAGGCGCGGGTCGTATTTATGCATGAACTCCTCCCCGTCGAGGTTGCGGAGCACGGCGCCGTAGCCGCGCATCGCCTCCGTGATGAGAAACGACGGACGGTCGCCCGGATGATAGAGCGCCGTGGGGTGGAACTGGATGAACTCCATGTCCTTCACCTGTCCTTTGGCCCTGTAGACCATCGCTATGCCGTCGCCGGTGGCGATCAGCGGGTTGGTGGTGGTGGTGTAGACGGCTCCCACGCCGCCGGTGGCCATGACGGTGACTTTGGCGAGGAAGGTGTCGACCTTGCCGCTGTCTTCATTAAGGATATAGGCGCCGTAGCATGTTATGTCGGGGGTTCGCCGGGTCACGATCTTGCCCAGATGATGCTGGGTGATGATCTCCACGGCGAAGTGATGGTCGTAGATGTCGATGTCGGGGTTGGCCTTCACCTGTTCCACCAGACTCCGCTGGATCTCGGCGCCGGTGTTGTCGGCATGGTGGAGGATGCGGAATTCGGAGTGGCCTCCCTCGCGGTGGAGGTCGAAGCTGCCGTCTTCCTTACGGTCGAAGTCCACTTTCCAGCTCAGGAGGTCGGCGATTCCCTTCGGGGCCCCTTTCACCACCTTCTCCACGGCCTGCGGGTCGCTCAGCCAGTCGCCGGCCACCATCGTGTCGTGGATGTGCTTGTCGAAATCGTCTACCTCGAGATTGGTGACGCTGGCCACTCCTCCCTGGGCATAATAGGTGTTGGCCTCGTCGAGTGTCGTCTTGCAGATTAATGCCACTTTCCCTTTCCTGCTTGCCTTAAGGGCGAAACTCATGCCGGCGATGCCGCTGCCGATCACGAGATAATCATATTTGTAGGTCATATTCTTGCGGTTGCGGGCTGAATCGTGGAATCTCTGCGGGTTCAACCCCTTATTGACGCAAAATTACTAATTTTTCCTGGCAATCACAAATCCACTATTTTTTCCGACGCCCGGCCTCGGGATGGCTGGTGGCGTATTCAAGGAAGTTGATGCGCTCCTGGATGGTCGGCTGGTCGGTGTCCGGTCCGTAAAGGGCATCGTAGGAGGAGCCCAGAATCTTCAGCCCGTTGATATAGTCGGCCCCTTTCCCCATATACTGCATGAATCGGTAGGCCAGAAGGTCGGCCTCGTATTCCAGCTCCGGCAGATACTTGAAGAAGAACTTCGGAGTCGGGAACTGTGGCGCGACGTTGACATTGACGTCAACATCCACGTCATTGTCGAGATAATCGTAGTAATCATCGGCCGGTGTCGGGTCGATGGCCTCAAGCGTAGCCACAAGCCCTATGGTTCCGGCCACAAGCAGACCTCCCATCAGCTTCTCCTTCCTGTCTTTCTTCGCCCGGGCATAGTAGCTCTGGGTGTGCATCTGCATGACGCCATGCACGAACTCATCGGCCACATACCCCATCACGACATCGCGGGTCACGCCCTTGCGCCCCATCAGTCCGGTAGTGATGCAGATCGCAAACCCGTTGTCGGTGAGAGCGGTGAAGGTGTTGGCCTGGTCGGAATCAACCACGTATAAGGCGCAGTTGCGCCCGAGCGACGGGATTCCCATGTCGGTCAGCAGAGAGTCGCAATATCCCTGCATCCCCTCGACGATCGATTGGTCATACTGCGGATAGAGCCTCGGCAGCTTGGCGGTCTCCTGGCGGGCCTCCTTCTCGGCGCCGCGGTCTTTCGCCATGTCGTTGAGGAAATCGGTATAGGGTGCGTCATAGTCGATCACGGCGTTCCAGAACGCGCTCGGATCGCCGGGCGCCACGGTGTCGGCGGCAGCCGGGATGTCGTATTTCTCAATGAGTTTCCGATACATCCTGTCGGGGTTTGCGGCATTCGAGATAAAGGTCGCGGCGAGGGCGACGATGAGGAACAGGCTCTTTTTCATGGCTGAAAAATTTTTAGTCAGTGATATCTGCCGCAAAGTTATCAAAAATTCCGACAAGAGGAAAGAATCCTGTCGTAAATATGCGCCTCTGCCGCAGCATCGTCACAAAAAATATCGGGCGGAGCCCGTATTAGCTTCGCCCGATATCATATTTTTACGTCAACGGTATGTCAGAGTTTCTTCTTGATCTCCGCTGTCTCCTTCTCGTAGCCTGGCTTCTCGAGCAGGGCAAACATATTCTTCTTGTAAGCCTCCACGCCGGGCTGGTTGAAGGGATTCACGCCGAGCAGGTAACCCGATACGCCCACCGACTTCTCGAAGAAATAGATGAGCTGGCCGAGCCAGTGCTCGTCGAGCTTCTCGATCTCGATGCGTATGTTGGGCACGCCGCCGTCAACGTGAGCCAGCTTGGTGCCGAGCTCGGCCATCTTGTTGACCTCATCGATACGCTTGTCGGCCAGATAGTTGATGCCGTCGAGGTTGGCGGCGTCCTGAGGTATGCGGCGGGTGATGGCGGGTGTCTTCACCGACACCACGGTCTCGAAGATGGTGCGCTCGCCCTCCTGGATCCACTGGCCCATGGAGTGGAGGTCGGTGGTGTTGTCGACCGACGCCGGGAAGATGCCCTTGCCGTCCTTACCCTCGCTCTCGCCGTAGAGCTGCTTCCACCACTCCGAGAAGTAATGGAGCTTGGGATTGTAGTTCACAAGGATCTCTATCTTCTTGCCGCTGCGGTAGAGGGCGTTGCGCATGCGTGCGTAGATCTCCACGGGGTTCTCCGGGCCGGGACGCAGCGCTGTCTGCTCCATCTGGCGTGCACCGTCGAGGAGCTTCTCGATATTGTAGCCGGCGCAGGCGATCGGCAGCAGGCCCACGGGGGTGAGCACTGAGAAGCGGCCGCCTACATTGTCGGGTATAACGTATGTCTCGTAGCCTTCCTGGGTGGCGAGGGTGCGCAGCGCTCCCTTATGGGCGTCGGTCACGGCCACTATCAGGTCTTTGGCCTTGTCGCGGCCCACCTGCTTCTCGAGCTGCTCCTTGAGGATGCGGAAGGCGATCGCCGGCTCGGTGGTGGTGCCGGATTTTGAAATCACTATTATGCCGAAGGTCTTACCCTCGAGAAGCTGCTGGAGCTCAGCCATGTATTCCTCGCCGATGTTCTGTCCGGCATAGAGGATCTTCGGCTCCTTGGGTTTCGGTCCGTAGAAATCGTCGAAAAGGCCCGACAGCCCGTAGATCACGGCCTTTGCACCGAGGTATGAGCCGCCGATGCCTACACACACCACATACTCGCAGTTCTCGCGCAGGCGCTCGGCCGTCTTGTTGATGGAGTCGACAAGGCTCTGCGGAGTCTCCGACGGAAGATGGAGCCAGCCGAGGAAATCGCTTCCCTCGCCGCTGCCCGTGTCAAGCTTCCGGAAGGCCTCCACTGCCGGCGCTTCCAGAGCGGCGTATTCCTTCTCTGCGAAATAGAGGGCGTCCTGAATGTTGATTTCAATTGATTTCATTGTCTTCGATTTTTATTGGGTTGCTATATATATTAATGAAAAGCGGATGTCTATTGTTCACCGCCGGAAGGCCGGGAAGACGGCGTCTCCTATCATACGAAGGTGTCGTAGATGGCGTTGAAGGCCTGCTTCGGCGTCACGCCCTCGTAGAGTATGCGGTAGACGCACTCCAGAATCGGTGTGTCGACCCTTGGCCCGGCGGCGTTGATCTCGTGCATGCAGCGCGTGCCGTAATAACCCTCGGCCACCATCTCCATCTCCATGATCGCGGCCTTCACGCTGTAGCCCTTGCCGATCATCGACCCGAAGTTGTGGTTGCGCGAGAATCTGCTGTAGGCAGTCACCAGCAGGTCTCCCAGATAGGCCGACCGGCAGACGTCTCTCCCCTCCATCGGCGAGAGGGCGTCGATCAGGCGCCTCATCTCACGCAGCGCGTTGCAGACGAGCATCGCCAGGAAGTTGTCGCCGGCCTTCATGCCGCTCACGATGCCGCCGGCGATGGCATAGACGTTCTTGAGCACGGCCCCGTATTCTATCCCCGCCACGTCTTCCGAGAGTATCGTCTTCATCTTCTTGCCGGCGATCACCCGCGAGAAGAGCCGCGCCTTCTCCGGATCGTGGCAGCCGATCGTCAGGTAGCTCAGACGCGACAGCGCCACTTCCTCGGCATGACACGGACCGCCCACCACCAGCAGGCTGCCGTCGTCACACCCGAAATGGCGTGCGAAGTATTCCGTCACGATCTCGTTGTCGCCGGGCACTATGCCCTTCACGGCCGACACTATGTTCTTGCCGCGAAGGTCCACCCCGATGCGCTGCGCCATGTCCTTGAAATAGGGCGACGGCACTGCCACCACTATCGTGTCGGCCTTCAAGCACACCTCGTTGATGTCGGCCGAGAAGTCGATACGTGCCGTATCAAACTGCACGTCGGAGACATACACCGGGTTGTGGCGGTATTTTATGAACTCGTCGATCCTGTCCTGCCGTCTCATGTACCAGAGCAGCCGGTCGCAGTTGTCGAGGAGGAGTTTCGAGAGGGCGGTGGCCCAGCTGCCACCGCCCACCATAGCTATTCTTCCGAGAGTGGCCATGTCAGCTGCTTATTGCTCTTTGCCTTCGGTGGCCTCCTCTGTCTCTTTGGTCTGCTTCTTCTCCGGACGCATCTGCGGGAAGAGAAGCACTTCCTGGATGGCGGTCTGCCCGGTGAGGAGCATCGCCAGACGGTCCATGCCGATGCCCATGCCCGATGTCGGCGGCATGCCGTATTCAAGGGCGCGGATGAAGTCGGCGTCGATCACCATCGCCTCGTCGTCGCCCTTGTCGGCGAGACGCATCTGCTCCACGAAGCGCTCATACTGGTCCACCGGGTCGTTGAGCTCGCTGTAGGCGTTGCAGAGCTCCTTGCCGTTGACCATCAGCTCGAAGCGCTCGGTGAGGCGAGGATCCTCGCGGTGTCGCTTCGTGAGCGGCGACATCTCGATGGGATAGTCGATGATGAAGGTGGGCTGGATGAAGCTCCCCTCGCATTTCTCACCGAAGATCTCGTCGATGAGCTTCCCCTTGCCCATCGAGGGGTCGGTCTCGATACCGGCCTCCTTGCAGAAGGCGCGAAGCTCCTCCTCGCTCTTGCCCGTGATGTCGAAGCCCGTGGCCTCGCGGATGGCGTCGGTCATCGTCACCCTGCGGAACGGAGCCTTGAAGCTGATGGTGTTGTCGCCCACCTTCACCTCCGTCGTGCCGTTGACGTCGAGGCAGATCTTCTCGAGCATCTGCTCGGTGAAGCGCATCATCCAGTTGTAGTCCTTGTAGGCCACGTAGATCTCCATGCAGGTGAACTCCGGGTTGTGGGTGCGGTCCATGCCCTCGTTGCGGAAATTCTTCGAGAACTCATACACACCCTCGAAGCCGCCCACGATGAGGCGCTTGAGGTAGAGCTCGTCGGCGATACGCATGTAGAGGGGTATGTCGAGGGCGTTGTGGTGGGTGATGAAGGGGCGGGCCGAGGCGCCGCCGGGTATCGGCTGGAGAATCGGCGTCTCCACCTCCATGTAGCCGTGGGAGTTGAAGAACTCACGCATGGAGTTGAACATCTTCGTGCGCTTGATGAAGATGTCGCGGATGCCGGGGTTCACCACCAGGTCGACGTAGCGCATGCGGTAGCGCTGCTCCGGATCGGAGAAGGCATCGTAGGCCTTGCCGTCTTTCATCTTCACGATGGGAAGCGGCCTGAGGCTCTTGCTCAGCACGGTGAGCTTCTTGGCGTGGATCGAGATCTCGCCTGTCTGGGTGCGGAATACGAAGCCCTCCACGCCCACGAAGTCTCCGATGTCGAGAAGCTTCTTGAAGACCACGTTGTAGAGCTCCTTGTCTTCGCCGGGACAGAGCTCGTCGCGGCTGATATACACCTGGATGCGCCCCTCGGAGTCCTGAAGCTCCATGAAGGAGGCCTTCCCCATGATGCGGCGGCTCATGATGCGGCCGGCCACGCTCACCTCACGCGGCGGTGTCAGCGTGTCGGAGAAGTTCTCCTTGATTTCGGCCGAGTAGCCCGTCACGGGATATTCGGCGGCGGGATAGGGCTCGATGCCCATCTGGCGCAGAGTGTCCATACTGTTGCGTCTCACGATCTCCTGTTCGCTGAGTGTCTGGTTTGCCATAAGATATATCTTTGCTGTTTATGTGTTTGCGTTGTCTGAGGCCGCTGCCGCCGCCTTCCGGAGGCACTCCCGCGGCTTAATCCGCAAAGTTAGCAATTTTTATCGACAATGTCAACCCCTCTTCTGCTCAACGCCGCTTTTCCCATTCGTCTCCCCTCCACGTCCTGCCTCCCACATATTATCAGAAAAACATAGACTGACACGATGTTAACATTTGTTATGTCACCGCTGCAAGGATATGGCAGCTATCGGCTTTAACTTTGCGACACAAAACAACCAACACGCCAAAACGACAGAATTATGAACAACGAACTTCCTTTCATGAGAAATCAACAGCGCCGGAGCGCCCCCCGTCCCGCATTCGACATGCCACTTGCTGCAATCTATCTTATGGGCGCCACTGTCATCGCCCTTATGATCCGATCGCTCCTCTGAGCCTCTTTTCTATCCCATCGGGATGCTGCGATTCAATTTTGCAGCGACATCCCGACTTTTTTACACCCCTTATCGCCCTTCACCCTAATTTTCATCATGCTCCATCCTCGTCCCCTCAATAATTTTTATTACCTTTGTGCCTCTGTTATACACAAAAATAAAATATACCCTATATCATGAAAAAGACGATTCTCGCTCTGAGTCTCCTCGCCCCGGTTGCCGCCTTCCCGCTCGGCATGCCCGCTCCGGCTCTCTCTGCCGACGACCCTGAAATCATCGTGCCCGATTCCACTGGCTTCAAGTTCACCGACATCACCCTCGTGAAGACCACTCCGGTGAAAGACCAGAACAAGTCGGGAACATGCTGGTGCTTCTCCGGCCTCTCCATGCTTGAGGAAGACATCCTCCGAAAGGGCGGTCCGGAAGTTGACCTCTCCGAGATGTGGGTGGTAAGAAACGCCTACATCGACAAGGCAAAGAAATATATCCGCACCGACGGCAACGTGAATTTCGCACAGGGCGGCGGCTTCCCCGACGTGCTCTATGTGGCCGACACCTACGGCCTCATGCCCGAGGAGGCCTACCAGGGCCTCAACTACGGCGAGAAGAAACACAGCCATTACGAGATGGCCGACGCCCTCAAGGCTTACCTCGACGCCATCATGAAGAATCCCAACAAGAAGCTCTCTACAGCATGGCTCCCCGGATACATCGGCATCCTCGACGCATATCTCGGCAAGGCTCCGGAAACCTTCACCTACAACGGCAAGACATACACCCCGCGCCAGTTTGCCGATGAGCTCGGCGTCAAGGAAGCCGACTTCATCGACGTCACGAGCTTCACCCACCATCCCTTCTACACCACGTTCCCTCTCGAGATCGCCGACAACTGGCTCTGGGCTCCGAGTTATAATGTGCCTCTCGACGACCTGAAGGCCATCGTCGACAACGCCCTCAACAACGGCTACAGCATCGGCTGGGGCGCCGACGTCAGCGAGGGCGGCTTCAAGTGGCGCCAGGGCTATGCCGTGCTCCCCGAGCCTAAGACCGAGGCCGACATGGAGGGCACCGAGCTCTCCCGCTGGGTGCAGCTCTCCGACAAAGACCGCGAGAAAGCCACTTTCGACATCAAGGGCCCCGTCAAGGAGAAGACCGTCACACAGCAGTCGCGTCAGGACGCCTTCGACAACAAGGAGACTACCGACGACCACGGCATGACCATCGTGGGCATCGCAAAAGACCAGGAAGGCAACAAGTATTATAAGGTGAAGAATTCCTGGGACACCAACCAGCTCTACGGCGGCTATTTCTACGTCTCCGAGCCATACTTCCTTGAGAAGACCGTCTCCATTATGGTCAATAAGGGAGCCGTGCCCGCGAATATCGCTAAAAAGATGAATCTGTGAAAGAAGTAAGAGCGAAAAAGGCCCTCGGCCAGCACTTTCTCAACGACCCGGCGATTGCCGCCCGCATCGCGGCGGCAATCGCCGGGCCTTCCCTTCCCGAAGCCGCAAGGCGATGGAGCGACATCCCCGTCCTCGAGGTGGGCCCCGGCATGGGCATCCTCTCCGCTTTCCTCCTCGACTCCGGCCGTCAGGTGAAGGCCGTCGAGATCGACTCCGAGTCGGTGGGTTACCTCCACCGCTGTCTCCCCGCTCTCGACGTGGTGGAGGGCGACTTCCTGGAGATGGACCTCTCCACTCTTTTTCCCGGTGAGTTCGCGCTCATCGGCAACTATCCCTACAACATATCCTCGCAGATCTTCTTCAAGGCGCTCGACTACCGCGAGCGCATTCCCGTAATCGCCGGCATGCTGCAGAAGGAGGTGGCCGAGAGGATATGCGCCGCCCCGGGAGGGAGAGTCAGAGGCATACTCAGTGTGCTGCTCCAGGCATGGTATGACTGTGAGTATCTCTTCGATGTGGCGCCCGGCAAGTTCACACCCCCGCCCAAGGTGACCAGCGGCGTGCTGCGCCTCACGCGCAACTCGCGCACGGAGCTCGGCTGCGACGGGCGCCTCTTCCGCACAGTGGTGAAGACAGCCTTCGGCCAGCGCCGCAAGACCATCCGCAACTCGCTCGGCTCGTTCAACCTCGACCCGTCGAGACTCGCCGACCCGGAGATGCTCCAGCTGCGCCCCGAGCGCCTGACCGTGGAGCAGTTTATCGAGCTGACCAACGCCGTCGCGGCCTCGAAAGCATGATTTTATCCGGGGAACTGAAAAATTTTCAGCGATAGATTTGCATAAGTCGTAAACAATCGCTAACTTTGCAGTCGCAAACGCCTCCACGGAGCGTTTGGTAATTCTTCCAATCATATCTCAGGAGAGATGGGTGAGTGGCTGAAACCACCGGTTTGCTAAACCGACGTAGGGAGCAATCTCTACCACGAGTTCGAATCTCGTTCTCTCCGCCAAGCAAACGAATCCGCTGTGAGTCCTTAACTTACAGCGGATTTATTTTGGGTCGGCGGATTTTCCGGTGCATGGCATTTTGTCGCATCCGAGACGACTGCCACCGACCGACACGGCATCAGCAGAGCAGGAGCAGAATCAGCGAGGCCACTCCAAACAGGAGCACTGCCACGGCAATCGGCATTATGACCTTCCTCAGAGACTTCCTCTGCGACTCCGTGAGGGTACGGCTTCCGTTGCGTCTGGACCAGGTGATGGCCAA
This sequence comes from uncultured Muribaculaceae bacterium, assembly GCA_947626355.1. Lineage (GTDB taxonomy): Bacteria > Bacteroidota > Bacteroidia > Bacteroidales > Muribaculaceae > Lepagella. The sequence goes on along the minus strand of CANQRV010000006.1, from coordinate 56,646 downwards.
TATAAGCCTCACCACCGCTCCGAGCAGCAGCAGTCCGAGGCTGATGTCGAGAAAAAGACTCCCTAATCTATATAACATCGCATGTTCTTTCCAGTAAAAACACCTTTAGGTTCATAATGGTTCCATCCGACTCCAGAAATCCGAGAGACTCATACACCGAGAAGCGGTCGATTCTGAAACCAGGCAGACGCGCCCCGGGGGACGCGTCTGCTTATTATCTGATATTGGTGTGTTATTTCACGAGATGGCACTCCGAGGAAGAGCCGTACCTCACAATGTAGAGATTGGGCGTCTTATAACTGCCGCTTTCTCTCGCTGCAGTAATCAACTAAATATCCATGCGATACCCAACCGGATATCTGCGGTCTGTTTCTGTCAGATCCTGACTTTGCGCACCACCCGGCTCTCTCCGTCGCTGACGCTCACCACATAAATGCCGCTTTCAAGCGATGTGACATCAGCTGAGATTCCGCTCACTCGGCAGACTGACATTCCGTCGGCCGAATAAACCTCGATCATCGGATTCTCGCAGCCGCTTACCGTAATCTTCCCATCGCTTAGCGCCATGCTGACTGCGTTGCCGACAATCTCACCCACGCCCACGTTCTCTTCAATCCAGAATGCCGGCGACAGGGTCTGCTCCTGATAGTTGCCGGAGGCGTCCGTAAGCTTTATGCGGACATCAAACCATCCGTTTTCCGATGCCACGTCCACATCTGCCAGTGAGCCACGGTAATAGGTGCCGAAGCCCGGCATGAAATCTCTCTCCGGAATATTCTCGACCTCCAGTGGCGCGAAATTCTCTGTGCCGTAAGGCGCATACTCCACCGATACCTCCACAGCCGGAGTCTCTGTATACCAGCTGCTATATGGCGAATACTCTTCACAATATGTGAAATCACCGCCATAAAATTCCATTACTCCGTCCTCACCCTTCGCGTAGCGATCGATGAAATTGCCATCGGTATCAGTGAAGCGTACTATCTGCAATGTCGGCGGCTGCCAGTCATCACGAGCCATGTCAAACTCAATCCTGGAGACATTCTTTCCGGGTATGTCATCAATAATGACATTAGGATTCGTAAACTCAAAGTTTATTTTTCCCTCGGCCGGCAACTGGCCATATTGGAGATTCTCCAGCACCTCTTCCGAAGGCGCCTCATCGTTGACTGAAACCGTAGCTGCTGTCACAAGATTATCTATTACCCGGTGTTCCCCCAGACGCCCGATATATGAGGAGGAGAAGGATGCTCCCCATCTCGCATTTACTGTACTGAACACCTGAGTCGGACAACCGTAGTTCCACACATGCGGCTTCTCGATGTCAAACGAAAGCCAAGGGTTCTTTATATTATTGATATAAGCGCTCCGACCCTCCGGCAACATAAGATACGGACTATAATCATCGGTATTGTTTTTTGCAACAGCATTAGGAGTGGCAGATTCCGTGTCTATCGGAAGACAAGTATTGCGATAGTCCCTGTCTTCCACAACTGCTGGAACAGGCATCACCTGATATTTATCGATATTAGCCGGATCCTGACAGACATGTATCCACCTATGCGTATAGACGATGCCGGGGTAACCCTCGCCGGAGGTGGCTGTCAGACAGCCGTCCTCTATTATATATGATTGCAAGAAAAACGCATTGTCTTTGTCGAATTCGGTCACAAGCTGATTATCCCCTTCTCCGGTAACAATTGGCTCAGGCTGATAGGGTGTATACGCAAATTCAGGCTTGATCACCTTATAGTGTTCCGGATTATTGGAAACATCGGCCGACTGAAGGGCGTCAGACATCGAGACCATGATATACCCACCTTCTGTACCTATGGCATATGTCCTGCGCACCATCATATAGTCATTGCTGGGCATGATCCTCACATTGTGTGTGCCTAACGTCGTTTCTGTATCGCCTGTCTTCATTGTTGATTCCTCTCCCAACACAAGCGATTCGACATTATGCTTTGTATTCTTCACATACAGATAATTGGTCACGGACTTACAGTTGCCCGTAGTCTTCCCGACAATCTCGCCCGTTTCCGCGTCACATTCAATAATCAAGCCTTGCGCTTTTTCCCCGTCCGGAAGCAACGACGTCCAGTTGACCTCCACCGTAGCATCTGCGGCATCAAGGGTAATCTGCCTGTCACTATCCATTACGGTCTCGGGAGCCAGCAGTATGATATCTCCTCCAACCTTGGTGGCGAGCTGAACCTCTATATCATAGCTTCCGGCCTGAAGCAGAAATTCTACCGCATCCGGCAGTTCTTCTTCGGGTGGTTCATTGAAAAACCAGTAGCTTGACTCGTAATTTGGAAATGCCGTTCCCTGGGCGAACATCATTACCTCATCCTTGTCGTAGTTGAGATTGACTGTAAGCGTGTAGATGGCTTCATTCTCGCGCATGAGCGATTTCACGGGATTGATACGTCCTTCGGCCGGCTCCGGAAGCCCGGATCTTTTGACCATGATTCCCTTTCCTGCAAGCCACTCTTTCTGCCATTGCGGAGTCATGTCCCTGCAGGAGGTAAGATTGGTGGGAACTATGCCCGTCTTAGCATTTTCAGCGTTCACCTTGAATGGCGAGGCGGCAACACTCCCGACACCGGATGGCGTCGTCGCCATCGCCGTGAGGCACCACATCAGCATCGTGATGCTGCAAATAAGGATCTGTTTCATCATATTATTATGAATTTTAATGATTGATATGCAAAAGTAGACAGGTTGAGACAGCTCTGAAAGCAAACTATCCTTAAAGAATCAACTATAATGCGTTTTAAGTATATGCAAATTATTACTTAATTCTATTAAGTATTTAATAACCATCACTTTAAATATCTTATATACATAGCCTAAATTTCAAAATTAAGTATCCTTTATATCCTGCTTACAGTTCTGCGACCCCTCTTCGCTGTTGGGTGGTTGCATGGTCGCGGCCGTATCCCCTTGCATGAATCCATTGATTCCTGCCGACATATCCGGCATCCCCTCATACCCGAAGGTCGGTATTTTTTGAGAAATCGCGCGACAGATTTGCATGAAAACTTTTATTTTGCTAAATTGCATGCACTATGCATAAACTGATTATCACATTCTGGCTGATATGCCTCTGTGCCTTACAGGCTTTTCCTGAAAAGGAGAAGTTGACATCGACACTTCTCGAAGATTACTATCGCGACATGGCCTCGAGAGAGGATCTCAGCCCCGAAGCGCGAATCATCTGGTATGATTCCCTTCTGAATATAGGCTGCCACGATTACTTCGACATACAATTGAAAAAGATTGTTATTCTTCGAGATGCCGGTCATACTGAACAGGCATTGGGGATTTTGAGAAAACTGATGGTAGAATCTCAAAACCTACCAATCAACCACAGATTGCCACTACTTTATCAGTATGCTTCAGCTTTCTCCGACAGAAACGATTTACTGAACGCCATGACAGGATATGCTGATATTCTCGACATGCACAAACCCGATTCCCTAAAATACTGGGATATCCGGGCTCATCAGGATTTATTCAGTATATATTGTGACCTGAGGGATGAGGCAAAAGCCGATCACTGCCTGAAAGCCATTGAGGACATTATTTCCTCCTATCACTTCACAAAGGAATTTCGGGAAGACACTGAAGGGAGGGTGCGCAGCTCAAGAGCGACGCTATTGATACATCACCAAGACTATGACTCAGCTTACAAAGAGTTGAAAATAGTGCTTGAACTCGCCAGGACAGATCCGACACGTTTTGCGACATTGATGCAAATGGCGCAGATCTGTCTTGAACAAGGACAGACAGAAGCCGCACGAATGTATCTGGATGAGGCAGACCAATTAAAAAATGTCAGCAATTATATGCGGCGAACCGCTCTATATTTGAAAGCACAAAGCTATCTTGCTGATAACAATTTCAAAGAGGTCCTGAACGTACTCGATTCATACCCGCAGGAAATGCTGGACATGAACTCTCTCAACAACTGTAGAGGCTATTATATCATTCGGGGACAGAGTTATGCCGGGATGGGAAATTTCCATCTTGCCTACGATGCGTTGGAATCCGCCCTGATAGTAGGAGATTCCATTATCGCGAATACCGAAAGGTTTGTGTCGAGGAATTCCGAAACTTATTTACAGACGAAGCGTGAAGCCGACCGGGCGAATGCTGCCGCCAGAAGCATGAAAGGTTGGATTATCGCTTTATGCATTGTAATCCTTATAATTGCCTCCACTTCTACTCTGTTGCTTTTTACTATTATTCGTTTGCGCAAGCGCCTTAAAATGCAGCGAAATGCCGTCAACAACTCACGCATACAGAGCCTTACGTCAGAACTAAATCAGAACCTCAATAAGCAACGGGAAGAGGAGATGAGCCGAAAGCAGACTTCTTTACTCCTTAAGATGGCGCAGATGGAATCGGCGTTTGAGGTGATAAAGAAACGGCTGTCGAATGATCAGCTCGATAAGGCCTCGCAAGAATATATACTATCGAAGCTACATGAAATCTCCGGGAAGAAGAAAATGTGGGATATGTTTTCAGCTCAATTCGAGATGACCAACAGCAAGTTTCTCGATCTTCTTTCCACGCGCCATCCCGACCTTACAAAGTCGGAAAAGCGCATCTGCGCTTTCATGCTAATCAATCTATCTACTAAGGAGATTGCCGAGCTACTCGACCGCTCCCCTCGCACTGTCGACGTTACAAAATACAATATCCGCAAAAAACTGAATACAGATCTCTCTACCGATGAATATCTCCGTCGCCTCGCCGAGGAAGCCTCCAGCCATGTTTAAGTTCCTTTTCCGACGGACATAAGCCTCTTGGCGGCGATTAAAATAATCACCTGTAGCAGTCCGGCTTGTAGGGACATGCCTCCGGCATGTTTCCCCTCTTGCTGCCCCAGATTTGTCTGTCAGTGAGGAATACGGCCTCTCAGATTTGTCTGTCAGTGAGGAATACGGCCTCTCAGATTTGTCTGAATCAATATTTATACTTATATTTGCCGAGATTTCAACCATTTATACTTCATCGCCGATGGAACAGCTATTCAAACGGAAAATCTATTCCCGGATTCTCGACTGGAAACGGTTGGGAGGCAGATCCGCTCTGCTTATAGAAGGTGCACGCCGCGTCGGAAAGTCAACGATTGTCAAGGAATTTGCCAAACGCGAATATAAAAGCTTCATACTTATCGATTTCTCCAATGCTTCCAAAGAAATCCAGGAGCTTTTCGATGACGTCTCCGACCTCAACTTCTTCTTCCTTCGCCTACAGGCATTGTCTGGAGTAAGCTTGTATCAACGAGAGTCGCTCATAGTTTTCGATGAAGTGCAGTTCGCTCCCCGCGCCCGACAGGCCATCAAGCATCTTGTGGCCGACGGCAGGTATGACTATATTGAGACCGGCTCCTTGATCTCAATCCGGAAAAACGTGAAGGATATCCTTATTCCGAGCGAAGAGCACCGCATACAGATGAATCCGATGGATTTTGAGGAATTCCAATGGGCTCTCGGCTTTGAGAATATAGGAGATCTGATGAAGGAATTTATCGCCAGGCGACACCCATTAGGAAACGCTACCCATCGCAAGATGATGAGGGATTTCAGACTGTATATGCTTGTAGGAGGCATGCCTCAGGCGGTGGAAACCTATATTGAATCGAATGATTTCCGAAGGGTAGACGATGTGAAACGCTCCATAGTGTCGCTCTATAACGATGACTTCATGAAGATAGACCCTTCCGACAGAATTTCCCGCCTGTTCAATGCCATACCGAGCCAGCTATACTCCAACGCCTCCCGTTATATGCCACATTCCGTAGTGGAGGGTGATTCCGAGTTCATCATGACAGCCATGTCGGAATTGATGGAAAGCCGCACCATCAACACTGCTTGGCATGCCACGGATCCAGGACCGATGATGTCTGCCAATTATGATGCCAGCCGGTTCAAACTGTTTACCGCCGATACAGGTATTTTTGTCACGCTGGCTTTCATGGATGACTCATATATGTCGAACGACCTATACCGCAAGCTACTGAGCGACAAGCTCGAGGCCAACCTCGGATACGTCTACGAGAATGCAGTCTCACAGATACTCGTCGCGCAAGGCAAAAAAATCTTTTACTACACATTCGACAACTCCAACAAGACGGGAAAATACGAGATTGATTTTCTGGTTCAGGATCACGGCAAGGTTGATCCAATTGAAGTAAAATCCTCGGGATATAACCAGCACAAGTCGCTCGATGCCTTCTGCGCCCGATTCTCATCCCGAATATATCAGGCCTATTGTGTCACTCCGAAGGACCGCTCCAACGACAACCATATCATCAACCTCCCATTCTATCTCCTCCCATTCCTCTTCGACTGATATGCAATACTAACAAGCAGACGCGCCCTCGCGGACGCGTCTGACTGTTTTATGATGACAGTGGGTATTATTTCACGAGGTGACGCTCCGAGGAGGAGCCGTGCCTTACGATGTAGAGGCCGGGCTTCAGATTCTGGAGATTGCCTTTGTCGGCAAAACGACCTACACGATAGCCGTCGACACTGTAGACCTCATAGCAATCTGCATCTGCCTGCATCGTCTCGGCAACTCCGCTCGACGGATTCTCCACACGGAAGGCCGGAGTTATCGTCTGCACATTGCTGTTACCCGCCTCGTCGGTGAGGGTCACGCGGATGGCATACCATTTGTTGTCACTGGCGCGGCTAACGCCCTCGAGCGGTGCACGCATGCAGTAGCCGTAGCCCGGCATGAAGAAGAGCTCCGGCGCCTCCACAGCCTCCAGCTCCTCGAAGTCCTCCGTGCCGAAAGGCGCGTATTCCAGCTTCACCTCCGGCTTGCCGCGCAGCGATGATACACTCTTGTAATTTGCATCGTTAAAATCGAAGTCACCGACATAGAACTCCATGACGCCGTCGGCTGCATTCTCGAAGCGGTCGCGGATCACGTCGTTCCAGTCCCTGAACTGGATGGTCATCAACTGCGGCGGGAACATATCGTCAGCGTTGCCTCTGTCGTAGTTCAGCTCCGTGTGGTTGAGGCCCTTCATGTCATCGACAAGGATATTGTTGTCGGTCAGTATGACTTTCATCTTGGCGCCGACACACTTGCTCCAATCCACATTCAACGACGGGTCTTCCCATGAGAACATATTGTAATGTCTTACAGACTCAACCACTAATTCATCGTTGGCATAAACTTCCAAATCATGTGTGGGTACACTAAAATAATCCTCTACTTCTTCTTCCGACAGGAAGTTGGAAAAACTACTATAGGGATCGCATATATCTGCATTGCGTTTCTCGCCATATCTTCCGACAAAAGTATATTTGAAATCAGGTACAAACATCTCAGGTGCGAAATTAAACGAGAACATGGCATTAGGTGCAGAGTTACCCAGTACTATCCCTTCAGGGGATATCTTCAAACGGGGATTGCCTTCCGCCATTCTTGTCTTACCGGCATCATCAAAAAGATAAGCATTGTTCAATCCATCATTGATGCCGGAATAATATAATCCTGTGGGTGTGTATTCGAGATACATACTCTCAATTGCCGAATCCTGACTATAGCCAACCGACACAGCCTGCGGCCACATCTTGAAATAATCATCTTTCGGATCCATCCATAGGTATATTTTGTTGGTAACCCCGGCACGACCAATACCGACGGCGGTTCCGAAATCATTACCGCAAGAATATCGCCCCATAGTGTTTGGCCATAATGACATACGGTCGGTATACTCCGTACAATATGTGTACCATTCTTCCGACAGTCTGTTAGGGGCGAACTGAGGCTCGAACGTCTGCCAACCGTCTGAGGTAGTCATCACCTCTTCTTTAGTTGGATCTATGGTGTAGGCGGCATAATAGAAACCATTGTCATTGAATCTCATGTGTTCCACTCCTACCTTGAATGATCTGAGATTAGGATCAATACGTACATAAAGAGAATAGTCGGCATACCCCATTCCACACCCCTCGAGTACAGGAAGTGTATCAGGTATATGCATAAATGTGCGGAAGGTTGCACCTTCACAATTGCCCGGTTCCTCATTTCTTGAGCGGATTAACTCTTCCCCATCAGGACCCATTATACCATAATACACCTTCGCGGTTGCTTCTTCAAGATTCAAGTCAATCTCCACATCCCCTTCTACCAAAAAATTATCCCGGCCCACAACAACTTCTTCCAATGTCGGGGTGTCAACGGCCATACAGAATACATCATATTCGCCAGCCGGTACCGATACCGTGAATGTGCTTTGGCCATTCCTGTTTGCCCAATAGCTTTTTCCGGTAGTGCCAGACGGAAACACCGCCACCGATTGCACGAACTGCGACGGCTCCTGCGTCTCCACGTTGATCGTCACCGTATAGGTCTCCCCCTCATCGGCCCTTGTCCCCATGGCCTCCGCGCCCCGATGCTCCACATAGTAGAAGTCATCGTTGATCCGGTTCACCTTGTCGTTCTCGCCCACTTCTACCATACTGCGGAAGTAGTCCGTTTTCTTCGCATCGACTCTCAAGACCATCGAGAGGATGCACAACACCAGTAATAATATTCTCATTGCTTCTGTTGTCTTATGCCTCCTGCGCTCCCTAATTCGGCGTTCCTGTTTCTTTGTCCCCGGAAGGCGGAGCGTTGTTTTGCGCCTCCCGAATCGCGATGCTGCAAAATTAGACTCTATCATCACTCTCCGCAAACTATTCCTTTCGTAATATGGTCAACACCCCGCTTATACGATATCGTAAATATGTCGTATATATGTTATATCAGCTTTATTACCAACATAATAATCCATATTCAAAACTTACGTGGCAATCTCCGTCTACGTAATATCGATGATGCATTTTGTTTCATATTCCATTAAATTTTATTACCTTTGACCCCATCAATCACTCTCACACCTCCATCTTATGCGAGCATTATTTACTATCCTGACTATCCTCATCATGACGCCGGCCCTCTTCCAGCTTCACGGCAGTCCGAAGCCTCACGACCTTACTTCCGACTATCTCATGCGCAAGGCCGACGACCCGCAGGTGGCGTGGCAGACACGCGTGGCTTGCCTCGACAGCCTCATAAAGACACGCCGGATCGACATGCCGACGCTCGCCGAGCTATATTTCAAGAAGGCGACACTACTCGAGAACGAAAACCGGTTTACCGAGGCCCTACAGACATACCGCGACGCCGCAAACGCCATCTCCGGCGATATGCCCTCGCAGTATTGCCGGCTGCTACGTGAGAAAGCCCGTATGTGTGTCTACACCCGAAGCTATATCGAAGGGCTTGAGTGCGCTTCCGCCCTTTCGCTATTCACCAAGCCCGACTCCCTCGAGAAATACACCTTCTACGGCCACATGCTCCTCGTCGATCTCTTCCGGAGCCTGCGCAATACCGGAGCCGCCGTCCGTTACTATAAAAAAGGGCGCGACGACTACCACCGTCTGCGAGGTCTGTCGCGCGACACATTGATGCTCAACAACTGTCTTGCCGCCTTATATCGCAATGACGCCATGCTACGCATGGACACCGGAAATTTCGAGGGTGTATGGGACGACATCGTGAAGGCACGCGACCTCGCCACTGACTCCATCGGAAGGATGAATGCTTACATCCTCCTCACCCAGCTCTGTTCGCGACGCGGCGAATTCGAGCAGGCGGAATATTACTACCAGCGCATCCTCTCCCAAAAATGCTCGCACCCAAACATGGTGGCTATGGCCACCAACTATGCCCTAATGGCCGCGAGGACGAAATCGCCCGAAGAGGCACGGGCCATTTTCGACCGTTACCGCCCGCTGCTCAACAAGCTCGAAGGGGGCGCTTTCCATAATCTATACTACCGCATCCTCTACTACATCGCCCTCAAGGAGGGCGACTACAAACTGGCGATCGACAATCTCGAGAAGGCTTACGTCATCAACGACTCCATCCACCGCTCGCAGCATCAGCTCAACACAGCCATCGTGGCCGATAAATATGAGTATGAGCTCCAGAGCAATGAGTTTGACGCCAGCCGGAAGGCGGGCCAGAGAAAGACCCTCGCGATCATCGCGCTCGTCTTCGTCATTGCCGCCATCATCGCTGTGGCCGTTGTGCTCGCCCGTCGCCACAGAAAGGCGGAGCGGGCGAAAAGCGAGCTGGAAACGGAGATCGACAGCATCAACCGCCACCATTCCGAGGAAATCAAGGAGACGCAGGTCAGCCTCGACGACCGCAACCGGGAGCTCGCCACCATGGCCCTCTCCATGGCAAGGATCGAGGAGTCGGTCAACGACATCCAGACGCTTGCCCTCGACTGCAAGGTGGCGCCGAAAGACGCATTGCAGAAAATCGCCGCAATCATAAAGACCCTCAGGCTCCAAAGCAATACATGGGAGATCTTCAAGGAGCGTTTCGAGGAGGTGAACCCGAAGTTTTTCGAGAAGCTTTACGCCGTATGCCCTACGCTGACCAACAATGAGATACGCATGGCATCGTTCATGCTGATGAACCTGCCCATGAACACCGTGGCCGACATGACCAACCGCTCCGTGCGCACCGTAGGCACCATCCGCTACATGGTGCGCCGCAAGCTGGGCATCACAGGCAGCAGCGAGACGTGGATGATGAAGCTCAACATGGCCGACGACTCCGAGCTCGTCCGTCTCCGAGCCATCGCCGACGCCGCCGCAGCCACCTCCGACACGTCCCACAAGTCCGACACGTCCGACATGTCCTCCACCCCAACATAACCTATCTCGAAGTCCGGCTTGTAGGGACATGCCTCCGGCATGTTTCCCCTCTTGCTGCCCCAGATTTGTCCGGGGTGAAGAACCAGTCTCACCTCTGTCCCAGCGAATTGCAGGTTGTCTCTCTCACTCCTAGGTGTCGATGGTGCGGAGCATGGCCAGCAGTGAGTCGTCGCTGTCGAGGCCGAGAGTGCGCTTCAGCCGCCAGCGGCTCTGCCACACCGTCTCCGGCTTCACCGACATGATCCGCGCGATCTGCGCCGTGTCGAGGCCCATCTTCATGTAGCAGCACAGCTGCACCTGCTTCTGCGATAGCTTCGGATAATCCGTGGTGAGGCGCTTCACGAAATCGGGATGTATCCCCGAGAAGACCTCCAGAAAGCTGTTCCAGTCGGTGGAGTCGGCGATATTCACCTTCAGCGACGAGATGATCTCGCCGGCATGCCGCTCCGTGATCTCGCCCTCATCCTTCTTGTTCCTTACAATCTCCGCCATCTCGCGCAGACGGCTCTCCTTTTCCGTGGCCTTGATCATCGACAGCGCCGCCTTGCGGTAGCTGCTGTCGCGCTCGCGCTCCGCCTTGAGCATGCGCCGGGTGAGGCGCCGGCTCCTCAGCAACAATAATATGATTACTCCGCCCGCCGCCAACGCCAGCGTGAGAATGCCCACTACCGTATGCAGAAGCGTCACACGACGGTGATGCGCCTGGGCCTGACGTTCGTTCTCGGCCAGAAGCTGATACTGTATCCGTGCCGTCTCCATCGGATTCGACTCCATGCGTCCGCGGTCTTCGGCCTCCTTCATCATCCTGTAATGGACAAGGGCGTTGTGGTTGTCGCCCGCCACACTGTCGAGCTCGTAGGCTATCCGGCATATCTCCGCCCGGTGGCTCATGTCTCTCACCAGATCGAGCTTCACCATCGCTTCTCCGGAATACCACCGGGCTGAGTCAAGGTTTCCCTGCGCCAGCTCCTCCTCGCCGAGCATCGCCTCGATTATGGCTGTGCGGCTGAAAAAAAGACTGTCTCCCTTCAACAGCTCATAAGCCCTGCGTAGAAGTGTCGCATCCCCCGAGAAGGAATAGGCGTTCACCAGCAGTGCCGTATAATATTTCAGATTGTCTTTGTGGCGCCCGTCACGCAGCAGACGCGCCACAAGACTGTCGCGCTCCTCCTCGCGCCCGAGGCGGTTGAGCTCCACGATTAGGTTGATGTTGTTTTTCAGCTTTGTCTCGTCGTAGCCCACCATCTCCAACAGAGAGTCGGCCTTCTGCGAGCATTCATATGCGAGAGCCGCCTCCCCCACATTCATATATCGCTGGGCGAGATGGATATAGTCGCACGCCAGCATCACACTGTCGCCTATTCCGGCGTAATAGTCGATCTGCGAGAGAAGCCGCTTGTGGATGCTGTAATCATCGATGCTGTCCACTATCCAGCGGCGCGTCTTCACCCTGTTGTACAGGTAAGGGTCGCCGATGGAGTCCACTTCCGTTTCCAGATGCGATATGATGTCGAGCGCTTCCTTTTTCTGAAGACGGATACTCAGGATGCCGGTCTCGAAGAGCATCGCCCGCTCCTGAAGGTGAAGCTCCGGACGCGAAGCCGATGCCAGCTGCTTCAGTCGGCCGTTGAACACCTCTACCGAATCGGCGTTCTCGTCGTTGATCATCAGCCGCTCTATGGATAATGTGAGCGAGTCTACCTCCGGCGACACCTTGGGCCATCCAAGAGGAGACAGACGCTCGGGCTCGTGCCCGCAGGCCGCAAGCAGCAGACAGCACAGCAGGATGGAGAGCCATATGGATATATGTGGCAATTTGTGTGGTTGCATCGTTTTAAACGCGTGAAATGATGCGGGCAAAGGTACGGATTAAGAATCAATCTGCCAAATCATCGGCCGCTTTTCTTGAAATCAAGTCGATTGATGTGCATTTCTTGTAGACAAGCCCTAACAACAGGGAGGGGGCTCTACTCCCTACGCTTGCTTCATAATTTTTGATTATTAGAAACTTAGCGATATTTTACACATGTAGAGGTTTTGTAGAGGTCGAATATTTTGAGCTCTGAGCCTTGCAGGTTACCTTTGTACGTCACTTTTAAAACAATCTGACGTATGAAAAAAATCATTACCCTTCTCATGGGCGCCATCCTCAGCATGGGCGCCACTGCCCAGACAACGCCCATAAAGGTTGCGGGCACCCCGTCATCAAACGCCTACCTGCAGCTGGCGAAGAAAAGCTACGACCTTCCCCAGACACCGCGCCTCACACGTGCAAGCGGCGTAGAAGTGCATGCAAATTTCACTCTGGATTCCTCACGCCTCCAAACCGTATTCTCCTTCTTAGCCGTGCCTGTCGACGTGCAGGAAGACGGCCGATATGAAGGTGAGGCGCTTTCCGACACAGAATACGGCATTGCCCTGCCTGCCGGCACCTACGATTTCCTCGCCATCATCGACGAAGATGCCGCTGCCGAGAGAATCATCCTATGCGAGGCGGCCGTGGAGGTGAAGGAGGGTATGCCCGATCTTGAGTTTGACGTGGCCGACGCCATATACTCTACCAGAATCCAGCACACTGACTCCAACGGTGAGAAGCTCACACTTCCCTCCTACACAGAACCAAGCAACTGCACCTGTGGCATGTTCTTCGACTTCATATTCCACAACGGCTACATGGCATGGATCGGTGGCACCATAGCATATATGGAATGCAACTATATCATGTCGACCAACATGCCCGACAGTCCTTTCACCATCGTCCGTGCCGATATGATCGGTGCCGAGACGGAAGGCTCCGGCTACATAATCCCTGTGGACTACAACAAGGAGATATGCGGCCCGACATCTTCCGAAGGATGGCAGACCAATGAGCAGACAGTGATGCCAACACCACTCAACATCGCCAATGCAGAATACTACGCAAACCTTGGCGCCGAAGACAACTATACTTTCATCAGCGGCGGCATCATGGTGAGGGGTGAATGGTGGGGACCAAATGGGCTCGGTGTATTCGACATGAAATGCAATTCGGGGAAAATAGCCATCTGGGCTCCTGAAGACAGATTCGATCTGGTCGAGATGATGATGATGCCTTCGGGAGACGTCTTCTCGGGTGATGACTCTTCCGTCACTGGCATGCCTCTGAAGCGTGGTGAGAACGGTCTCGAACAGATTGGTGTCAATTTCGTCACCGGCAACAGACTCACTTCCTTCGCCTCCACACCCGATTTCGTGCAGGTCAGCAATCCCTTCTCCCGTTACTCCGGCGAGATCCAGGCCAAACAGATCGGCAACTGCACTCCTCTCCTCATGGCTTCGACTGACTTGAGCGGCTTCTTCTATACCTACAAGGGTAGATATGGCGAAACCCTAAGCATTGATGATTTCAACATTTACGACGTTATGGACGACAAGGAACTGATTCAGCAGCTCGGAGGCCCCACAAGCGACATCAAAATCTACGCCAACGACAAGTTGATCTGCTCCTCGCGCAGCGACCTTCCATGGGGCGTCGACTGGATCGACGGTGCCGACAACCGCGCGGAAATCACCATGAAGAACGTGCTCATCGACGGCGAGATACCCGGCTGCAATACAGCCGTAATCAGATGGAACGCCAACAAAGGCAATGGTTTCGCACCTACGTTCACAAGCCTCCAGTTCCGTGACACCGATGACAAGGTTGCCGATCGCTTCGAGAAATCTGCCGACGGTGTGATTGAGTTCACTGTCGCCGACTTCTCGGTCGAATATAATGAGGCAGCCCAGATGGTACATTTCCCAATCCATGATGTGGAGAGCGTGAAAGCAGAATACGCGCCTCATGGCAGCTCAGACTTCCTTCCCATCGAGGTTGCCGAGGTGCCCGAGCTCTTCTACTCACCAGGCTACGGCTACTTCTTCCGCGGAAGCCTCGCTTCAATCGACCGTCCCTCCATCGACGGATGGTTTGACCTCCGCCTTACCGCCACCAACGCCGCCGGCGCCTCCATCCAACAGGTGATCTCCCCGGCTTTCCATATCGAGGAGCGCACTGGCGTCAGCAGCATCAACGCCGACTCTGACCTTTTCTATACCATCGATGGCCGCAACATCACTCTCGGCAAGAACGCCCGTGTCTACAACATGGACGGTCGTCAGTGCTCCCCAGCCGGTCTTGCTCCCGGCCTCTACATCATCTCCAACGGCAACGCCTCCGAAAAAGTGGTGATCAGATAAAGAAAAGCAGTAGTGAAAACAACGGTCAATTCCTGACCTATATTAAAAGATGCCGTGGGTGTTGCCTGCGGCATCTTCATTTTCTTCATTCGACAGTTTGTAACAGAGCTAAAAAGCAAACCTCATTTACTAATCCTAAGACTCAAGCTGGCATACGATGCGGGTGAGAGCTCCTTCAAGGCTCTCTTCTGGAGAAAGATGAAGCCTGCTGCGGAGCCGGTGCCGGTTCATCTTCACGCTCGAAGGCTGGATCAGAAGCATATTGGCTATCTGCTTCGCCGTCATACCGGCCTGGATATAACACGCCATCTTGATGTCGCCTTCCGTAAGTTCCGGATAATGGCTTCTGAGATAATCCATAAACCGCGGAGAGCTGTTGGTGAGGATGTGCTTGCAATTGTCCCTCTCTTCTTCCCGATTGAAATGCAACCGGATATTGGTCTTTATCTTCTGGGCAACATCCCCTGCGATGAGCCTTTCCTTCTCCATCCGCTCTATATCCGACAGCACAGCCTCAAGCACCTTGTCCTTCTCCGTCATTGCCAGACCGACACTCATCATCTCGCGCCTCCCTTTCTCCATCAGCTCCAGTCTCCTCTTCGATTCCGATTCAACCTCATCCTTACGACGTTTCTCCCTCTTAATCCGTGAATTCAGTATGATATAGAGTATCAACGCCACGAGCGACAACCCTGCAATCCCAATCCCCGCCATAAGCTTCTTCTCCAGCTTGTCACGGTTTGCCTTTTCCGCATACCGCGCGATCTGCTGACGAGATTCCGCCTTGATAAACTCATTTTTACCGACAACATTAGCCATACTGTCGTCGTATGCCATCAACTGTCTTGTCAATGCAAGCGCACTGCCGGTCTCTCCTATCCGCTCCAGACGGAGCGAATTGTCGTAAAGGATGTTCTTTCTGACCGGATGATCCAGATATGATGCCTCCGGCAGCAGAAGTCTCATTATGGAATCCGACTTCTCCGTCATTCCTCTCCTCATATAGAAATTGCCCTCACTCCACCGGCAGCACACAAGAAGATCATGAGATGAAGGGACCATCGAATTCTACGCCATGGCTCCGATTGAAGTATCCTCGGAGTCTGATAAGAAAAAAGCCACATACTATACCACCGGCGATATCGCCGTAGCCAAAGCGGAGTGGGCACCCTCCAACACCGACGATTGGGAACCAATCGAGATGAATGAAGTGCCGGAGCTTTTCTATATGCCCGGATGGGGACACTTCTTCAGAGGCAGTCTCGCGAATATCAATAAGCCGAGTGCCAACAAGTGGTATGACCTGAGGATTTATGTGGAGGATGAATTCGGCGCATGGCAGTCGCAGACCATCCGTCCCGCCTTCCGTGTAGAGGAACCGCTCGGCGTTGATGACATCGATTCCGACGAGGGCATAATAAAAGTGGAAGGCAACAGTATAATAGCACCGGATTCGGCTCTAATCTTCAATATGCATGGCGTAGAAATCTCGCATACCGATCTCGCACCTGGAATCTACATCGTAACCTACGGCAACAAATGCCAAAAGGTCATAATAAAATAAGTAGTATTCCTATACGTAATGATGCCGCAGGGGCCCCCGCGGCATCATTCTTTATTCATTCGACAGTTTGGCCGGTTTTCATTCGGTAGTTTGGCCGATTTTCGTTCGGTAGTTTGGCCAGTTTTCATTCGGCAGCTTGGCGAAAACATCTTTTTAATGTTAATTATCATTAACATAAATACCAAATTGGATACCATTTACTATATTTGCACAAAAATTCAAGATATGGAGATTATAAGCGCAAGAGATTTCAGATCTAATCAAACAAAAATCCTAACTAAGGCATTAAGAGGAGAGTCCATCCTTCTCTCATCCCGTATAGGTATGTTCAAGATAATGCCCGTGACCAAAGAAGACACTTTGACAACACGGATATGCGAGGGATTGAAAGAAGTTCAATTGATAGAGTCAGGTAAACTCCCTGCCAAATCCGCAAGAGCATTCCTCGATGAGCTTTAAAATAATCACAACTTCCCGTTTTGAGAAATCTGCCAAAACGCTATCTAAACGGCATCGTTCATTAAAGTCAGACCTGGAAGATTTGATTTCTTTACTGGAAACCAATCCTATACAAGGAGACGAATTAAGTCCCGGTATCCGGAAAATCCGAATGGCGATATCATCGAAAGGGCGTGGAAAGTCTGGCGGTGCAAGAGTGATTACATATACTATTGTAGTTGCCGCCAATGAAGGGCGCGTCTATCTGATGGATATTTATGATAAGGCCGATTATTCCACTGTTGATGTAATGCTGATTCAGCAAGCAATTAAACAGTTGTTTGGGAATGCTGAAATATAAAGGATATACAGGTTCCGTCGAATACAGCGACGAGGATAACTGCCTTTTCGGAAAGGTGCAAGGTCTCCGCGGCACACTTATCTCTTATGAAGGAACGACAATCGATGAGATCCGCACTGACTTCGAGGGTGCAATTGATGACTATCTCGCAAGCTGCGAAAGCCGTGGCATCACTCCCGCAAAACCATATAGCGGAAAACTCGTGCTCCGTATGCCTTCCGATCTGCACGGAAAGGTAGCTGCCGCTGCTGCAGGTACCACCATCAACGACTTTATCAATAAATCCCTTTCTAAAGAGCTCTCACAGCATCCTTCCGCCATATAAAGTGTAGATCAGAAGTCGGTGAAAGAATATGGCAGTAGCGAGGAGATCGACGGGAAAATGTAACAGATGTCGCGGCCGTAGAGTATCACCTCGATATCTCCATGCAGATGCTCATATTCCAGCAGCGCCTGACGGCATGCTCCGCACGGACTGATCGGATGCTTCTGGAAACACTCATCATCCGAGGCATCCACTGAATGGCCCTCGCGTGTCCATGCCGCGATGGCGATACACTTCATAGCCATCCCAGGATGGGACGCCGACGCATAATATGCCGCCGTCCGCTCCGCACACATCCCCGAAGGATAGGCCGCGTTCTCCTGATTGCTGCCGGCCACCACACTTCCGTCGGCCATCTGTATCGCCGCTCCGACATGAAAATGCGAATATGGCGCGTAGGCTCCGCGAGAAGCCTGCCGCGCTCGCTCCACAAGACGCCTGCGCTCTTCATCAAGCTCCTCTACCCGGCATTCCTTTATCACGGTGGTCATCTTTACTTCCTTCATATTCCTTGCTGTTTTCAATACAATAACGGAATCAGTCTGCCGACCGGTTCAATATGCAAAAATAACAATTTTCCTCCCTTTTTTCAAAACTCCATCCCTAAAAATCTCTGAATATTGCCACAACCGATTGTTTTTATTACTTTTGCTCCACCGAAGCGTTTATATATCAAATTCTGATCGTAATGACAAATCCGGATCGCTCTAAAGAGCCCATGAAATATCCTATCGGAGTACAGAGCTTCGTGGAGATGAGAACCGGCAACTGGCTGTATGTCGACAAGACCATGTATGTCCATGACCTGATCTCCGACGGTAAATACTATTTCCTAAGCCGCCCGAGACGGTTCGGTAAGAGCCTGCTCATATCTACGATCGAGGCATATTTCCTTGGAAAACGCGAGCTTTTCAAGGGACTCGCAATCGACTCCCTGACCGATGACTGGGAGTCCAGACCCGTTTTCCATCTCGACCTGAACGCCAAGGACTATGTAGACCGCAGCAGTCTCATGCAGATTCTGAATGCCCATCTTGAAGTATGGGAGACTCAGATTGGCACGCATAAAAGCGACAGAACACCGGAGGAAAGATTTGTCTGGCTGATACGCAAGGCTCATGAGAAGACGGGACAAAAGGTCGTCATTCTCGTCGATGAATACGACAAGCCGTTGCTGGCCACTTCCGACGACAAAACGCTCCAGGATTCATACAGAAAGACCCTCAAGGGATTCTATGGAGCACTCAAAAGCTGCGATGCCGATATACAGTTCGCCATGCTCACCGGTGTGACAAAGTTCAGCAAGGTCTCAATATTCTCCGATCTCAACAATCTTGAAGACATAACGCTCGACGACCGTTACTCCACCATCTGCGGTATCACTCCAGAAGAGCTCGCCACTAATTTCAAATATGGAATCGAGACATTGGCGAAAAAACTCCATACCGACCTGCCGGGGGCTCTCGATATGCTGAGAGAAAATTACGACGGCTATCATTTCAGTGCAGCCCTCAATGACGTCTACAATCCATATAGTCTCCTCAGCGCACTGAAGAAAAGCGAGATCGGCAGTTTCTGGTTCGATACAGGGACTCCCTCTTTTCTGGCAGATAAAATTTACGACAACGCCACCGACCTGACGGAATTCGAGCGTGAAGAAGTCACCTCCGACAGAATCAGGAGCATCGGCCTGATCTCCGATGATACAGTACCAGTGCTCTTTCAGAGCGGATACCTTACAATCAAAGGATATGACAGTGAGTTTCGTGAATATGTGCTCGACTATCCTAACCGTGAGGTCAAGGAAGCGTTCCTGAAGTTTATCCTGCCTAAATACACTGAGTCGCAGACAGGAAAGACCGCTTTCGACCTCAAGCGCTTCGTGGCGGATATCAGAAACGGGGAACCGGAGGCCTTCATGAGACGCTTCTCGGCCCTCTTCGCCGGGTATCCTTACGAGATGATATCCGATTGCGAGCTGCACTACCACAATGTCATTTACTTGACGC
Source organism: uncultured Muribaculaceae bacterium (assembly GCA_947626355.1). Lineage (GTDB taxonomy): Bacteria > Bacteroidota > Bacteroidia > Bacteroidales > Muribaculaceae > Lepagella. Next base: position 36,980 of record CANQRV010000006.1, on the reverse strand, counting down.
TGACTCTGATGGGGTTCTATGTCAGGGCTGAATACCACACTTCCGACGGACGATGCGATGCCGTGGTGCAGACCGACAGGTTCATCTACATATTCGAGTTCAAATACGATAAATCAGCTCGAGAGGCCATTGGCCAGATCAACCGCAAGAACTATGCCGCCCCCTTCGCGGCCGACCGCCGCAAGATATTCAAGATAGGGGTCAATTTCTCCTCCGAGACCAGATCTATCGACGGTTTCATTATTGAGTAGAATCCTCTAACCGACCCGCTACAAAACGCGGGGAAGACTTCAAGCAGCCTTCCCCGCATCAATCCTTTTTTATATAACCTTATTCCAACATTATCTTTTTCACTACCGACCCGCCGTCTTTCACCACCTTGACGATGGCCAATCCGCGATAGCCCCTCAGATCAAGGCTCATCGCATCAGCACCCGAGCCGCTGCCGAGCAGACGGCCATCAGGAGAATAGACTGTCGCCAAGAAATCACCGGCCGACTCTATCCTCAACGAGCCGCTCTCCGTCCTCACGCTGACATCGCCATCACCGGCCATATTGCAGATACCCGTAGAGTATGCCTTGCGGGCAGCATTGATCACCCGGCCTGTATTGGCGTCGATCATCAGCACGCTGATCCTTGTGTTGGCGGCATCCGCCACATGCGTCGGCATTGCAAACGAGACACGGGCATTGTAGTCGGCGGCTGCCTCGACCTCCGACGGCAGATAGCCGCCGGTGCCGTTGAAGGTAGTGCCTATGGCGCCGCGCATCACGTTGGTGAAGGTGTAGGGGGTGTTGGGCTGTCCATACGGGCCACCCGCCTCCCAATCGGCCATCACAGGCGCGTCGGAGTCAACGAAATTATTGAGCTGCACGCCGCTTATTCCGTCTTCCGTCACCACTGTGAGCAGGTTCACGTTCAGGTTCGAAGCCCTGAACGCATATCTCACCGTCACGTCGACATTCACGTTGCCGTCGGCATCGGCACTCATACCCTCGATATTGATGTCGGCATCGGCGTATGTGCCTATACGTTCGGCCACGATGTCATACCACAGGCGGTTGTCGCCGCCGCCCATCATTTCATATTCGGATCCGAGAGGCGACGCGAGATAGAGGCGGTCGATCACCGCCGTAGGCGCGGCCGCCAGACCGAGGAACTGCGAATATGAATAAGACTCATCCGTGTAGAACTGGCCTCCCGGATAGCTGTGTATGGCGATCGGGATGAAGTTCTCGCCGAAATCCTTCTCCAGTCGCTCGATCACTACATGTCCCTGCGGACAGAAGCGGCATGTGGTGCCGGTCATCTCCTCAAGCACAACCCTCCTCGTGGTCTGGAACGCCAGATTCTTCACCGAGGAGCGTGTGGAGCTCGACCGCTCGCCGCTCGTCACGGCCACCGAATAATACGTCTCCTCGCCTATCGTGAGGCCCAGCGGGGTGTCGAAGCTGAACGGATACATCTCCTCGGTGGAAAGTCCGAGCCCTGTGGCCTCTATCCGGTCGAGCTCGTTGCCGGCGGCATCAAGAAGCGCCAGAGTCATGGCGTCGATGGTCTCGGCCGACAGGTTCTGCACACGGCCGCTCACTGTCAGAATGCTCTCCCCTACCGTAAACTCCGGCGTGAAGAGCTGGACCGCCATCTGAAGGTCGCGCGACACCTCCACGTCATCCATGAATATCGCCGATTGATTATAGTTGTCGTTCACGAATGCGACATATACGTTTTTGCCGGCGAAATTCCCGAGACTCACCTCATTGAGGCGCCAGTCTCCCTCCATGGTCTGCTCGCTGGCGCCGGGATCCTGAAGCTCGCTGTATACCAGACGCCCGGCATAGCGGATATTGTTGACAATCGAGGGCGTGAGCGCGGTAATCACATCGTCGCTCTCCCATACATACACCTTAAGACAGTCCTCCTTGCCCCGCTGATACGACTGCGACTTGAATTTCAGTATGTAGGAGTCATCGGCGATATAGAGGCGCTGGGTCACCATCCAGTCGTCGCTCTGACCCGGCGGCGAATACATCGAGTGGGAGCATGCGGCCCAGTCGGAGCTCGAGGCGTTGTCGCGCACGAAATACCACGGTGTGGTGTCGGCTGTGAAATCCCATGAGGCAGGCTCCCCGGCGGGTGTGTTTCCGTCGCCCTCGTGGAACATCCATTTCGCGGCCGACACCCCCTGGTTGAAGTCGTCGGAAAATATCACCTTCTCGTTGCCCGGCGGGTCGGGAGTGTAGTCGCCGTGATACGTGATGGTGATGCGCTCGTTGGGATTGGCCCCGGAAAGGTCGGCAAACGTGCCCTCCTCGATCACCACGTGATAGTCGCATCCCTCGGCCAGACGCTGCTCTACCACCGGATATATCATAAGCCGGTCGCCCTGGAGCGAGGCATTGAGGGGAGTGATGAGCTCATCGCCCTCGTCACCTGCGAGATACAGGAAGATACGGCTCTCCTGGTCGGGATTCTCCACCAGCGTCAGACTGGTGTCGAATGTCACCACCACCGGATTGGTGTCGATATTGATGCGGGGCACCTTATTGCCGTCGGCCGGTGAGATAGTCACCGGATGCACCGGCACATTGGGACGTCCCTTGTAGCTTATGGCGATTTCCAAGTTGACGCGTTCCTCGTCGCCTTTCACGGCGAGACTCCCTGCGGGTATCACCACCTTATATTCCTTCCCTTCCTCCATGGTGAAGTTGCGAAACACCACATCGACCCTTGAGTCGCTTCCCGCACTCGGCGCGAAAGCCACCGAATATCTCAGCAGCGTTCCGTCGGCGTCATAAAGCATAACGTCGTTGGGATTCCCGTTCACCACTACCGGACGGTCGAATGTCAGGCTCATGCTCGAGAGCCGGGAAAAGGCGGCGCCCGGTGTCGGACTGACATAATGGTTGGAGAGGAGGTCTATCTCGCCGCATATGTCGCCGAAACTGTCGGGCATCCTTATTATATAGCAGGTATAGTCGCGGATGTAGTCGGTGGCGATCACCACGCGGCCGTCGCCCGAAGAGCCCCAGAAGGTGCCTGTGAGCCCCTCGCGGTCCTTGCTGTATTCCTCCTGCCAGTCTATGCCGTAGGTCTGGCTGAGTATGGTGCGGAAGTCATACCAGTATTTTCCTACATGCACGTGCCAGCAGCGAAACATCAGGTCGTGCTCCGTAATTCCGTAGACAAGGCCGTTGTTGTCGACTCCTGCGGAATAGATCGACGACGACGGCGAATTGTCTTCCAGCCGTGTGGCCTCTCCGGTGGTCAGGTCGACAAGCTCAAACGGGCCGTATTCAAAGCTCTCGCTTTCATCCATCACCCCGCGCACCATCCATTTCCCGTCGGGAGAATAGCAGTGGTCGCCGGCCATGCCTCCGTCTATTTTCCTTATCTTTCCTGTGGAGAGATCGAGAAGACCCTCGGCCACCGGCACCAGTCCGCCGGGAAGCACCTTTGAAAATCTCCTTCCCCTGTAGGCCGACACATCTATCTCCTCCACCTTTCCGTCGGTGATATGATAGGCTACCGGCATCTGCGACCAGTCGGTGGCGAGGGCACCCCCCACGGCATACTCTCCGTCGGGCGTGATGGAGTAGAGCGAGACGGTCTCCCAGCTCCCCGGCAGCTCTGGCATCATTTCCCAGCGTCCCTGCCCGCGCCTGTAGATGGCGGCCTTTCCATCATACCATCCGGCCACATCGCCCGCATCCGTCACGTCGCGGGCTCCGCTCTGCACTGTCTCCTGCCCATCTTCCCACAAGGGTGTCTGTTCTCCCGTCACGGCATTGACGAGGGTGGCGTAGCCGTTAAGGGAGGAATTGCCGGGATTCACGGCATCCCCCACGGCCCACTCGCCGTTGTCGGATATGTTGTAGAAGGTGCCGTTGCCTTCGAGCCTCAGCTCTATTATCTCGGGACGTGCTCCGTCGGGCGACGCCCATATCGCCGGTGGAGCGGCAAGCATCACGGCTATGCCTGCTATCGGCTTTATAAGTCGGTTCATGTGCTGTAGTTTTTGTATGGTGTCCGGAAGAGCCGCAAGGCCCTCCCGGACTGTATGCTCAGGTCACCCTCGGGCGCCTTGCGCTATAGGAGCCTTATCTCACCACTACCTTCCATCCATTGATGATGTAGAGACCCTTCTCGAGAGTGCGTATTGTCGAGGCGTCGGCATCACGGGCCACGAGCACGCCCTGCGCAGTATAGACATCGCCGCGCAGGTTCTCATCCAGGCCTGTCAGGTCTACCGAGCTTCCTTCTTCCACCTCCCAGCTCAGCACTGTCTCCGGATTGCAGCTCACGTTCTCCCCATTGACTATCGCTCCGGCGGGAATCACGAGTGTGTAGACGCCGGCCACCTTTATCTCGACAGGCTCGTTGCCGCGCTCGTCGGATGTGAGGTTGTAGTAGAGCAGATTATAGTAGTCCCAGCTGATTTCAGGCTGCGCGTAGGCCACTGTCTCACCGGAGGCGTCGGTGAGCGGCAGGGCGTATTCCACACCGGCCACTTCCGTGCCTTCTTCAAACCACAGGCCGATCCGGGAGAGCCCGCTTATCCTGCTGCCGACGGCAGGCTCGGCACGCACCACCACGAGTGTCTCGGGAGTGGGAGCCGCCGATTCCACCATCCATGTGAACGTAAGCTCCGGGGTGATGCAGTAGCAGTCGGTGGTAGTTATCGCTCCTTCAGGCAGGATCACGGTATATGCGCCCTCTTCCTGGAATGTCTCGGGCTCGCTCCCTGTCTCGTCGCTCGCGAATGTCATCAGTATCACATTGCCGGCCGACGGGTCGGGCGAAAGCATTCCGTAGCCCACTGTCTCGCGGAGCTTGTTGTAGACAGGCACCGATGTGACCGCAGGCGCCACATTCCTTCCCGACTCGAATATTATCCTCGCCTCCGAAAGCTCCTCCAGCACCGTCTCGGTCGCCGGCTCCACAGCTACCGGCACAAGCTCTCCGGGTGCGGGAGGCGTAGGCTCTACCGTCCATGAGTAAGTGAGCTCCGGGGTTATCTGATTGTCGCCGGCTTCGATGGCTCCCTCGGGAAGACGCAGTGTGTAGGTGCCGGCCTCGGTGAAGACAAGGGCGTCGTGGCCTTCCATATCGCTCGTGAATGTGATCTCCACCACATTGCCGGCGTCAGCGGCAGTGCGCATACAGGAATATCCTGCCGTCTCTCCTTCTCCATCCGTCACCTCTGCCGCATTCATCACCGGATTCACGGCCATGCCGTCGGCGAAAACCACCCTCACAAGGGATAGCTGCTCCACAGTGGATCCGCTCGCCGGTTCAACCCCGACAGGATTGATTATAACCGGAGCCGGCGGTGTACTGCCCTTTACGGTGTAGGGGATGCTGAATGCCGCCGACGGGATGATGTCGGAACCCTCTCCGAAATTTATGAACCCCTCGGGAATATAGACTGTATACGAGCCAGGCTCCGAGAAAGGAGGCTGCGCGGTGAGGCTGACCGACCGCCGGTCGTCTGTAGCCGTCACCTCGGAGAATGTGTAGACCACATTGTCGCCGCTGTCACGTATGGTGGCGTTGACAGAATTGGAAGGCGACATCACGAGAGGGGAATCGGAGGTGAGCGTCACTGTGGAGATGGACTCGAGCTCATCTCCCGGAGCCGGATCCGCAAACAACACCGGCTGAGTGACCCCCGTAGTCACAAGATAGGTAAACATGAAGCAGGAGGTCTCCTCCCTGCTGTTGTTGCCCTTCACCCGCGCCCCGTTGGAGCCTGTGAAGGCCACATAGAAATCCACTTGCGGATCCCTGATGTAGGCGGCGGGAATCACGAAATACCATTCCGTCCTGTCGGCGTTTGACGTTATGCTCTGGAAATGGTCGGATTCTCCCTGGCCGAGGTTGATGGCCGATGCCGACTCCACACACTCCACCGGGCCGCTGAAGGTCATCGTCACCGTATTGTCGCCGCCGGCGGTAGTGAAGACGTAGCCGTCGGGATTCGCAGGATCATAATTCTCCGGAACGGGCATGATGCCGGTAAGCGTCTCGGGAGCATATGTGTAGGAGGCGCTCCCCCCCTTGTAGCGGCACTCGAAGACACCCACTACCTCGCCGTCGTATTCCTGGGTGCGGCACTCGGCACGGAAGACGTATTCATATCCCGAATAGAGCTTGGAGGCCGGTCCGCCCCAGTATATGCTGATGGGCTCCGAGAGATCCATGTCGAGGGGCTTGCCGGTGAGATTGTCGATGCCAACCCTCTTCACGTATCCCTGCCGGTAGAAAGTCTCTCCTCCGTAGAGATGGTCGGGATCGGCATCCGTAAGGATAAACGACACAAAGCCTATCCTCTCCTGTATGCCGGGCTCGAATGCCATGGTCCAGGTCCCTTCCGCCGACCCCACGGCCCTCACCTCGCTGTCAGGCTCAGGTATCATGATGACAGGCGTGATCCTCGCGGCATCGAGCACGGGGTCGGCGAGCGTCCATGTCTTGCTGAAGGCCGGGCTCGGATTTCCATCGGCATCCACCAGCGAGCCGGCGGTGAGAAGGAATTCCCATTCCCCGTTGGCCGGAAGGTCGGGAAACGTGATATCCACGTTATACGTGGGATATTTCGAGGAGCCCCCCTCGATCACCTCTATCGAGGTGGCGGCCACCGTCTCGTCGCTTTCAAGATTGGTGAAGGTGGCCGATGCTCCGTCGGCCACGCTTACAGCCACCTGGCTCGTGCTGCTGTTCTGCGATATGGTGATGCGGTTGAGCATCGACACATCGGTCTTCACTCCGTCGTAGGGATACGCGATGCGGCTGTCGGGATATGCCGCGCCTGCCGTAGCCGTTACCCCCGTGAGGAGCAATGCTGTCAGTAAAGTCTTTATTTCCATAAGCATTATTTTGTATTTCTTATCTCACTGCTATTTTTCTTCCTTTATAGATATAGATGCCGGCGGATAGAGTGCGCAGGTCGGCGGGAAGCGCGTTCTCCCTCACCTTCACTCCGGTCAGTGAAAAGACGTCGGCGCCCGTCACGTCGGCTTCCGCAGCCTCCACGCCTGTGCCGTCGTCCCAAGTATAGAAGGCGCACACGTTGGGATTGTGGTCGAGCCCGTCGGCATAGAGGGCGTCGAGCAGCTCCACCTTCACCTCGCATCCGTGGTCGGCGCCGAGGTCGGGCAGCGTGAAGTTGATCAGCAGGTCGTCGTCACTCTCGGGGTCCGGCTTCACGGCGAGCTCCTCGAGCGGAATCGACAGTGCGCTTTCCACTCCATTGGCCGTGAAGGTCGTCTTTACGCCGTCAAACATGCATTTGCACCCGTTGAGGATCCATATCTCCATCTCTGTGCCGCTTCGCACCACCGTGCCGCGCAAGGGCACGAAGTCGGCCGCCACCACATATTCAAGGGTGGTGATCGGATACACGTAGCCGAAGTTGGTATAGTTGGTGAGCGAGCCTGTGTACACACGCTGGCCGTCGGCAGAATACACGTCCGACACCGTCAGTGTGAGCTGCGACTGCAGCGAGCCCTCGTCTACATCGGGTGTCATGTCTTTCGGGCGGCGCCTCTTGCCGGTGAGGTCGAGGCGAATCATGTTGCCTTCAGTCTCTGCCGGGAGGTCTTCCACATAAAGGGAATGCTCGAGGTCGTCGGGATTTCCGAAGGTGAGTGTGGCCTTTGTGCGCGGGTCGGCCGTCAGCTCTCCGTCAAACTCCATCTCGATGATGCCGGACGCATCTCCCGGCAGATAATAGGAGAGCATGCGCGGCATCCCTGTTGTGGGAAGGTTGACGGAGCCGGTAAGCTCCGCAGGCTTGGCGGCAACCGTGAAAGCCACGTCGATGCGGCCGTTGCCGTTATACCGGATGTCGTCGTAGTCCACGCAACGGACACCCACCACACGCACCGTCACCTCGTCGCCCTCCTTCACCGTAGCGTTGCGGTAGGCCTCCATGAGCTGCTCGTTGAAGACCACGGTCACGCCTGAATTGGAATAGGTCATGGGCACCGAGACATAGGTTCCGTCGGGAAAGCGGAGCGTGGCGCTGGTGGCCTGCACGGGCTGGTCGAAGAAGAGCGACAGCCGGTAGTAGGTCGACGCCGAGAGGCTCCCTCCGTAATAATAAGGCGATTCCGGATCGGTAGAAGGCGAGGAATAGAGGAAATTGAGTGTCTCCGGCTTGCCGGCCACCATCATCGTGCCCGACGATATGGTTGACGCGGAAGAGGAATAAAGATATAGCACCTCTCCGGCCGTCATCTGATACGTGTGCAGCCTTTCCCCCGCAGCCCCGTAGGAGAACTGGTAGTTGCGGTTGAGCTCTGTATGCGCCGCATCGCTGTAGCCGGGAATCTCCTGTCCCGTAAAGACGATTTTTACCGGACCGTCGGATTCCGCCGTATAATAGCCCGACACCTCGTCGCCTTGCGAATACTCATAGACGGTATCCGGCTCCAGGGCTCCGAAGTCGAGTGTCTCGGCGTCGGCTGCCTGCCAGACCCCCGCCGCGCCTAATACCGCTATCGATTTATAGATGGTTCTGATGTTCATGATTTATGAGGTATTTTCCCTATTGGTACAGATTCAATAATGATGATTCGACAGGAAAAGCTTATTGCCGTCATTATTTCATTTTATTCCGCGTAAAATTAGCAATAAGTTTGCATAAAGCGAAAAATATTTTTTATTTTATGGTTAAAAATGTTTAAAAACAGCCGTTTTTGACATCCTTAGTACTTAGGGACGCTAAAATGGTTCCTCAGTCCACTTTCCACGGCTGATAAACCAAACCGTTCGCCCGACGGTTTTTATCTATGAAAACCATCAAAAAGACATCATTATGAAAAAAACAAGACCATCACTTCTCGCTATACTCCTCGCCAGCGTCTTCTGCTGCTCGATGCTCACCTCCTGCGACAGCGACGACCCATGGGACGGCCCGGGCCCGAACGCCTTCTACGACGACCGGCTCCAGGGAATGTGGGAACTATACCAGGCCAACGGCCACGAGGTGGGGCCGGCCGACACCAACTACCTTTATTTCAACGGCGACGGCCGAGGCACGTATTACTATCTCCAGAACAACCGGGAATATACAGAGCCCCTGTCTTATTTCTGTCAGGAATCGCTCTCTCCATCCTCCAACTACCAGATCAACCTGCGCTACGGCAATGACGCCCCTGTCACCATGTCATACTGGTTTACAGACCAAGGCTACCGCCTCTGGCTCTCCTGGCTCACCGACAGCGGCACCATCACCTACTGCTACCGGGCCACCCGCAACGCTCCCTGGTGAGCTGCCACAACGCTATCCCGGCGCTCACCGACACATTGAGCGAATGCTTCGTGCCGTATTGCGCTATCTCCGCCACGACGTCGGCCAGATCCACTATCCTCTGGTCGACGCCTTTCACTTCATTGCCCACCACAAGCAGCCACCTCTCCCCCTCGTCTGGCCGCAGGAGCGAGAGGTCGACGCTGCCGAATGCCTGCTCCAGCACACATACCTTCCATCCCTCGCGCTGAAGCCTCGAGGCTTCAGCAAAGGAGTCGTCGACATGGCGCCAGGCCACTGTACGCTCCGCGCCCAGGGCCGTCTTCTCGATCTCGGGATGGGGCGGACACCCCGAGATGCCCCCGAGAATCACCTCCTCCACCAGAAAGGCGTCGGAGGTGCGGAAGATGGCCCCTATGTTGTGCATCGAGCGCACGTTGTCGGCCAGCACCCTCAGCGGGCGCTTGGCGAGCCCGCGGTAACTCTCCTCGCTGCATCGCGTGAGCTCTATTATGTTTTTCTTCCTGTGGTCCATCACGAGAGCTCGAGCATCCTCCTGATGGGGCGCAGCGCCTTCTCCGCTATCTCCTCGTCTACCACTATCTCGGGCGCCTCGTTGAGAAGGGCGGAGTAGACTTTCTCGAGAGTGTTGAGCTTCATGTATTCGCAATTGTTGCACCGGCAGCCAACCTCCTCTGGAGGTGCCGGCATGAACGTCTTGCCGGGACACTTGCGCTGCATCTCATAAAGAATGCCGCTTTCCGTCACCACGATGAACTCGCGGGCCTCGTCGTTGCGGGCGTATTCCAGCAGTGCGGCCGTAGAGCCCACCTTGTCGGCCACCAGCTGCAGCGGCCGCTTGCATTCCGGATGTACGAGCACCTTGGCTCCCGGATGCTCCTTCTTCATATCCAGCACGCCCTGAAGCGAGAAGCGGTCGTGCACGTGGCATGCACCGTTCCATAGAAGCATATTCCTCCCAGTCACCGAATTTATATACTCCCCGAGGTTTCTGTCAGGGCCGAAGATAATCTTCTCGTCGGCCGGCAGGGAGTCGATCACCTTGCGTGCGTTGCCGGAGGTCACCACGATGTCGGTCACGGCCTTTACGGCAGCCGAGGTGTTGACGTAGCTCACCACCGTGTAGCCAGGATGAGCCTCCACGAATTTGCTGAATTCTTCCGGATCGCAGCTGTCGGCAAGAGAGCAGCCGGCCTCCGTGTCGGCCACGAGCACCTTCTTGTCGGGGCAGAGGATCTTCGCTGTCTCTCCCATGAAATGCACTCCACACATCACTATTATGGAGGCGTCGGTCTTCGCCGCTTCCCTGGCCAGGGCCAGCGAGTCGCCGATGAAGTCGGCTATCTCCTGTATCTCCTCCCGCGTGTAGTAGTGGGCCATGATCAGGGCGTTCTTCTCCTTCTTGAGCGCCGCTATCTCGCGCTTGAGTGTCTCGGAGGCTGATTCCATAGTTTTTTATTTAATGAAAAGATAAGATTAATTAAAATTAAAAGTCATCAACAACACCCGCTGTCGACAACTGACAATAACTTCCTCTTGCATATATGGCAATTCTGCCGTGGGGAATAAGAGTCTACAGGATGCCTACAGGTTATCTACATGCTATCCCCACGCAATATGAGCGAGATGCCGAGTTTGTCTACAGCCGGTGGCTTGTTGTGCAAAATTAATAAAAAAGCTTAACAAAACATGGGGTGTCGGTGTAGAAAAGTCGTAGGAAAAGTGGTGGGATAATTGTAGAAAAGCCCGTCGCCCCATTTCGGGCGACGGGCCGGAGCCTTGGAGGGGAAAACCGTTTTCTACATTAATAATCTTATTGTCACCAGCTTGTCGACGGCTTTTCTATAGCTTTCCTACAGGTTGCCGACAAGTTTTCAACAGCTTTTCTACAGGTGAGGTCTCTTCGTGAGAGGGTATGAAAAAGCGGAGGCCGCGACCAGGAAGGTCGCAGCCCCCGCAACATCAAGGTTACGAAAAGGTGAATTCTCACTTTATGCGTAGTATGCCATGCGGTGATGGCGCTCTCTTGGCTAAGAAATGCCCCGGAGTGCTGAGGCCTCGTTTCTCCACTCCTGTCAGATGGCTCCAGTCGCCGGGACATTCTCTGGTTTTATTGATAACATGATTAATATAACCGCCTCCACTTGGCATCCGTCTGTGGAATTTCCCCGGGCTCTCTATGGCATCCTGAGGGAAAGGAAACGTGCACTCGTCTCGGCTTTTATAATTATTCTGTTTTGATACTATAACTGTTGGCGGCGTCGGGTGGTTCAGTTATAACCTGCTTTTAACTTTTATGCTGAAATTTAACATAAGATGAAAAATTTGTAAAGCAGGCTCGTTCAGTGGCCGATGATATATCGGCCGAGGGCTTTCTTTATTCTTTCCCGGTCGATGCCCCTTCTCCGCGCATAGTCGGCGAGCTGGTCGGCCGCCACTCCCTTTATCATGAAATATCGGCTTTCAGGACGGGCTATGTATAGGCCGCAGACGCTTGAGGATGGGGCCATGGCGCCGTTTTCAGTCATCTCGATGCCTATGTCGGCAATAGGCAGGAGGTCGGCGATCTTGAGGTTGAGGAGCTGGTCGGGCAGTGAGGGATAACCCACCGCAGGGCGTATACCGGGATATGAATTTCTGTGGAGCCATTCGGCGGCCGCCTCCGCGAGACGGTCGGAGAGCGTCTGGGCTACCAGTGGATCGTATCTTTCGCTGCGGGACTCCGGTATTGCGGCGCTCACGGCAAACACCCCGAGGATGTCGGGACGCCCTTCGGTGGCGGGCATCACGAAGTCGGCGAGCGAGAGGGCCGGGGCGCCATCGTCGGGCTTCTGGTTGCGGAGCATTGGAAGGCGCTTCTCCCCTATCACGAGGTCGTCGCCGTCGGAGTTGCTCTCATAGAAGGCGGTGACGCCGCGGGCCACCGTCTCGGAGCCGCATTTCTCAAGCAGGGTGCGGGCCTCCCTGTAGAGCTGCCGGGCCTGGCGTGCCTTGTCGCGCTGCGATGGCTCGATTGTGGCGAGCCATCGCTCCGCCTCCTTTTCATCGGCCTCGTAAGGGAAGGTGGCGAGCCAGCCGCCGGTGAGACGCCAGGCATGAAGGAGCATCTTCCAGTTGATGAGCGGCAGAAGGTCGCTTGCGGCGATATCCACGGTCTGTGGGTTGGCAAGGCCTGTTTCCGGCATTACCGGACTCCAGTCGCTCCAGTCGATGGAGAGGCGTCTCTTCCTTGCCTCTTCAAGCGAGATATACGGCGTTTCCTCCCCTTCATGCTCCCGACGCAGCCGGTCGTATTCCTGACGGAGGCTTTCGGCATATTCCCTGCCGGTGGCGGGGTCGAGCAGGCGTGCGGCTATGAGGGGATTCTGCGAGGCGTCGGTGGCATGCACCACCGGGAAAGAGACAAGCGGGGCTATCTTCAGGGCCGTGTGGAGGCGTGATGTGGCGGCTCCCCCCACCATGAGGGGAATGCGCAGTCGCTCCTTCTCCATAAGCAGGGCCACCTCGGCCATCTCGCCGAGCGACGGGGTGATGAGTCCTGACAGGCACACTATGTCGGCTTTCTCCCTCTTCGCCGTCTCCACTATCTTCTCGGCCGGAGCCATCACGCCGAGGTCTGTCACCTTGAAGTTGTTGCATTCGAGCACGCTGGCCACTATGTTCTTGCCGATGTCATGCACGTCGCCCTTAACGGTGGCTATCACTATGTGTCCGGCTTTAGTCCGGGCGCCGTCGTTGCGGAGCATGAGTGGGCGCAGGTGGTCGACAGCCCTTTTCATTGCCCTCGCTGTCTTCACCACCTGAGGCAGAAACATGCGTCCGTCGGCGAAGCGGCGCCCCACTTCTTCCATCCCCTCCATGAGAGGACCGTCGATGATGGCGCGAGGGTCATCGCCAAGCCCTAAGAGCTCGTCGAGGTCTTTTTCGAGGTGTGTCGTGTCGCCGACGACGATATCGTCGCGGAGGCGCTCCTGCGGGCTAAGGGAGTCGCGCTGCGGGGCGGTGGCTTTGGATGCGTTGGCCGGCGCTCCTTTCTTCTCCGGCAGGTGGGTGAGGGCGTATTCGGAAAGCTCGGCAGGAGCTTCCTTACGCCTGGCGAGCACCACGTCGTCGAGTAGCGCGCGGAGTTCCGGTTCGATGTCTTCATATTCCGGCAGTGCGGCGGGATTCACAATGGCCATGTCCATTCCGGCGAGGCGGGCGTGATGCAGGAAGACGGCGTGCATGGCCTCGCGGAGAGGATTGTTGCCGCGGAAGGCGAAGGAGAGATTGCTCACTCCGCCGCTCACCTTGGCGCCGGGGAGATTGCGCTTTATCCAGCGCGTGGCCTCTATGAAGTCGCGGGCATAGAGGTCGTGGGCCTCCACACCGGTGGCCACGGCCATGATGTTGGGGTCGAAGATGATGTCGCGGGGAGCTATGCCCCCCTTCCCGGTAAGTAAGCGGTATGCTCGGGCGCATATCTCCGTCTTGCGGCTGAAGGTGTCGGCCTGCCCCTGCTCGTCGAAGGCCATCACCACCATTGCGGCTCCGAGCGAGGAGATGAGGCGTGCCCGGCGCAGCAGCTCCTCTTCACCGTCGCGCAGGGATATGGAGTTGACGATTGCCTTTCCCTGAAGGCTTTTCAGGGCCGTGATGGCTGTCTCGGGGTCGGAGGTGTCGATCATGAAAGGCACTCGGGCGATGTCGGGGTCGGCGCCGGCGAGACGCAGCAGACGGGTGAAGGCGGGGCGTGTGTCGAGCAGCGGGTCGTCGAGGTTGATATCGATCACCTGTGCGCCTTTCTTCACCTGCGAGGCGGCGATCTGGAGGGCCTCGTAGAAGTTCTCCTCCTTGATGAGACGTAGGAACTTGCGTGAGCCGGCCACGTTGCATCGTTCGCCCACGATGGTGAACGCTCCTTCCGGCGCCCTCAGCGGCTCGAGGCCGGCGAGGGAGAGTGAGTGGTCGGAGGGTTTGGGGCGGTGTGGTGTGGCTCTGTCGCGGAGTGCAGCCAGGGCCTCGATGTGTTGTGGGGTTGTGCCGCAGCATCCTCCGGCTATGTTGAGGATGCCTTCGGTGAGGAGTGGCTCCATCTCGGCGGCGAATATTTCGGGCGACGCGGCGTATCGGCCGAGCTCGTCGGGAAGTCCGGCGTTGGGATGGCAGCTGATGTAGAGGTGAGACACATCGGAGAGGCGGCGTATGTGGGCCGCGGTGTCGGCGGGGCCGCTGGAGCAGTTGAGGCCGATGCCGACCACCTCCGGATAGCATTCGGCGGTGAGTGCGAGGGCCGGGATTGTCTGTCCGGAGAGGATGCGGCCCGAGCGGTCGGCCACTGTCGCGCTGACCATCACGGGGAGCTGAATGCCGAGCGGAGCCATTGCCTCGCGGCATCCCAGGAGGGCGGCGCGTAGATTGATGTTGTCGTAGACGGTCTCGATGAGTATTATGTCGGCGCCGCCGTCGGCCAGGGCGAGTGCTTGCTCGCGGAAGGCGTCGGCCAGGGTGTCGAAATCCACGTCACGCTTGGCCGGGTCTTCCACGTCGGGGCTCAGGGATGCGGCATGGGCTGTCGGGCCTATCGTGCCGGCCACCAGTACGCGGCGTCCGGCCGGGGCCTCATCGGCAGCCCGGCGTGCCAGGCGCGCGCTTTCCCGGGCAATCTCGAAGCTGAGGCCCTCCATGCCGTAGCGGGCCATGGAGAGACGGTTGGAATTGAAGCTGTTGGCGGTGATGATGTCGGCGCCGGCCTCGATGTATCGGCGGTGGATGTTATGGATGTCGGCCTTGCGGGTGAGCGAGAGGAGGTCGTTGTTGCCGCTGAGGCGCGACTGCCAGTCGGCGAAGCGGCCGCCGCGCCACTGGCTCTCGGAGAGGCCGAGGCGCTGTATCATGGTGCCCATGGCGCCGTCGAGGATGAGCACTCGCCGGCTCAGTATTTCGCGCAGCTCGGCGGGGGTAAGGGTAGATGGTGATGACATGCGGTATGGTGGATTTCTTTAGCTGTCGGATTGGTTGATAGGAGATGTCGGATCGGTTGATGGGTCAGAAGACTTTCTTCACCACACCGGCCACGCTCTCCGAGAGCGACATGGTGTAGTAGTGTATTCCGGGAGCGCCGTGGGCGAGGAGGTCCCGGCTCTGCTCCACACACCATTCCACGCCTATCCGCGAGGCCTCTGCGTCGGTCTTCGCCTTGCGCAGCTCGGAGGCGAGTGCCTCGGGGAGCTCGGTGCGGAACACCTTCGGCAGCACATTGAGCTGGCGGAGCTTGGAGATGGGCTTCAGCGCCGGAATCACGGGCACTGTTATCCCCGCCTTCCGGCAGCGCTCAAGGAAGGAATAGTAGTTGTCGTTGTTGAAAAACATCTGGGTCATGAAGTATTCGGCCCCTTCGTCCTGCTTCTTCTTCATGTAGTGGATGTCGGAGTCGAAGTTGGGTGCCTCCTCGTGCTTTTCGGGATAACACGCCATGCCGTAGGAGAAGGGGATGTGGATTCCCTGGATGCGTGTGTCGTCGATACCCTTTCCGAGGTTGAAGTCGTTGACCTGGTGCTGGAGTCCTGAGGCGTGCTCGTGGTAGTCTTCGGGGGCGCCGTGCAGCTCTCCCTGCGTCTTGTCGTCGCCCCTCACGAGGAAGAGGTTGTGGATGCCGAGGAAGTTGAGGTCGAGCAGGGCGTATTCTGTCTCGTCTTTTGAGAATCCGCGGCATATGATGTGTGGCACGGTGGCGATGCCGTAATGGTTCTGGAGGGCGGCGGCGATTGCCACGGTGCCGGGGCGCTTCAGGATGCTGACGCGCTTGTGGGTGCCGTTGGGGAGTGGCTTGTAGACGTATTCGCTGTGGTGGGAGGTGATGTTGATGAATTTGGGGTCGAACTCCCGCAGCGAGTCCACGATATCGTAGATCTTGTAGATGCTGTTTCCCTTGAGGGGAGGCAGGATCTCGAAGGAGAATACCGGGTGGTCGCCGTTATAGAAATCTGTGACTTTCATTTTCAGTTGGTTGGCGTAGAGACATGCCGGAGGCATGCCTCTGCATTTTAATTTTTTACATTTAGGTTCTTGACGGCTTTCGCGAGGCGTCCGAGGGCAGTCTGGATCACGCTGCGCGGGGAGCCGGCGTTGAGGCGCATGAATCCGTGGCCTTGGGCTCCGAACATCTCGCCGTCGTTGAGGGCGAGGTGTGCCTTGTCGATGAAGAGGCTCTGGAGGGGGTCGTGGTCGAGGCCGAGCCCCCGGCAGTCGAGCCACACGAGGTATGAGGCCTGCGGCCTCACGGCCTTCACCCCCGGGATGTGTGCGTCGATATATGAGACGATGAAGTCGATGTTGCCTTCTATGTATGAGATCATCTCGGCGAGCCACTTGTCGCCGTGGAGGTATGCGGCGGCAGCGGCGGCCTGCTGGCCGAGGCACGGGGCGCATAGCTCGGTGGCCTCGAGGCGGCTGAAGAAGCGATGGCGCAGCGCGTCGTCGGGCACCACGGTCCAGGAGCTTGCGAGCCCCGGTATGTTGAAGGCCTTCGATGGGGAGCCGAAGGTGATGCTGATGCGGGCGGCCTCGGGGCTGACGGTGGCGAAGGGGGTGTGGACGTGGCCGGGCAGTGTGAGGTCGCAGTGTATCTCGTCGCTGATCACGGTGACGCCGTGGCGTGCGCAGATGTCGGCGAGGCGTCGCAGCGTCTCGGGGCTCCACACCTTGCCGCCCGGATTGTGGGGGTTGGAGAGGATGAGCAGGCGTGCTCCGGGTGCCGCTTTCTCAAGGTTGTCGAAGTCCATCTCAAAGGTGCCGTCGGGGTTTTGGATGAGCGGGTTCTCCACGCATACGCGGCCGTTGTCGACGGTGACGAAGCGGAACGGATGATACACGGGCGGCTGTATTATCACCTTGTCGCCCGGTTCCGTGAGGAAGCAGACGGCGAGGGCTATCCCCTTCACGATGCCCGGGATGAAGGATATCCACTCGGGATTGATGTCCCAGCCGTGGCGCCGGCGCTGCCAGTCGATGATGGCGTGGCGCCACTCGGGATGTTCCACGGCATAGCCGAGCACCGGGTTTGCGGCTTCCCTCATCACGGCTTCCCTCACGAAGGAGGGGCTTTCGAAGTCCATGTCGGCGACCCAGAGGGGAATAAGGTCGTCGCGGCCGAAGCGCTCGCGGAGGGCGTCGGTCTTGAGTGCGCCGCGGCAGCGGCGGTCTATGATGCTGTCGAATTCCATATATTACAGGTTGTTTTGCCGGTTTTCGCCGACCCGGACGCACGAGCCGTGCGTCCCTACAGTTCAGTTATTGTCGTTGTCAAGGGCCTGGCGGATGTCGTCGAGGATGTCGTCGGGGTCTTCAAGGCCAATGGAGAGTCGTATCAGGTTGGGGCTGATATCCATCTCGCGGCGCTTATCCTCGGGGATGGTGCCGAAGATGGTGGAGTAGGGATGTATGGCGAGTGTCTTGTTGTCGAAGAGGTTGGTGGCGCGCCTCACGAGCTGCAGCCTGTCGATGAATCGTCGGCACGCCTCCTCGTCGGCGAGCTCGATGGTGACCATTGCCCCGTAGCCGCCGTATTGCTCCTTGGCGAGCTTATGCCACGGGCTGTCGGTAAGGCCGGGATAGTTTACGCCCCTCACTCCGTCGACGCTTTGGAGGGCGGCGGCGATATGGAGAGCCGACTGCTCCTGACGGGCGTATCTCACCTCCAGGTTCTCGAGCCCGAGCAGGTGCATGTAGGCCGCCTGGGGCGTCATGTATGCGCCGAGGTTGAAGAGGGAGTCTCCCTTGACGCGGGTGGTGATCTCGGGGAAATTGCCGTAGTCGATGATGAGCCCTCCGAGCGATGTGGCGCCGCCGCTCACGTATTTTGTGGATGACACGATCTCGAAGTCGATGCCGAGTGCCTTTCCGTCGTAGAGGGTGAATGGAATCATGGTGGTGTCGGCGATGAGTGGCACGCCGTGTCGGTGCGCGATGCGTGAGAGGGCCTTGATGTCGGCGATCTCGAGCTGGGGATTGGTCACCGATTCCAGGAAAATGCAGCAGGCGTTGTCGGGCCATTGACGTTCCACAGCCTCCGGATCGGTGAGGTCGAGCAGCGATGAGGATACTCCGAATCGGGCGAGGGTGCGTGTGAGCAGCAGGAAAGTGTTGCCGAAGACGTGGCGGGAAGTTACGATGCCGGCTCCGGCGGAGGCGGTGGCCACCATCATGGCGGAGATGGCTGCCATGCCGGAATTGAGTGCAGTGACGGCAGTGGCGCCGGTGAGGGCAGCCACCTGCTTCTCGAGGAATATCACCGTGGGATTGGTGACGCGCGAGTAGTCGGGCGAGTCGCTGCGGCCGCAGAAGGCGTCGGCCATGTCGTCGGCGTTGTCGAATTCGTAGGCCACGGAGTTGTAGACGGGCATCGAGATGCTGCCGTAGGCGTCGGGGCGCTGGAAGCGTGCGCCTATGATTCTGGTTGATTTCTTCATATCTGTCATAAAAAAAGGCAGTCCGGCAGAAATGCCGGACTGTCGATATATACTGTGGATTTTTGTCTTAGGGCATACAGGGCATCGACACCCGGCGAAGTCGGCTGCGCATCATCATCATGCCCGTCATTCGGCCCTTTGAGCCGTTGTCGGGAGTCTGGATGGTTGCTATGTATGCGTTTCGCTGCATGTAGATGTCTGTTTGATTGTCAAATCGGATGCAAAGGTAGCAATAAAAATCGTAAAAACAAATAAAAAATAGAAATCAGATATACACGGGTCCGTGACGCCGCATCCTGTTGTCGAAGAACAGGGAATAATAGACGGGTATATACCTTATCTTTCCCGCTTCCTCGGCTTGACGGTCGTTCGACAGCACATAGCCATAGCGGATGCCGTAGTCCTCTGTCCCGACAAACCGGCTGATGGCCACATGCCGTTTGTAGTCCTTGCCTGATTTCACCTCCAGCGGCACGACGCTGAGGTTGCTGTAGTCGTCAAACAGGAAATCCACCTCGCCGCGTGAACGGTTGTCATAATAAAACAGTGTATTGTCGTTAGCCGCGAGCTGGCAGGCTACGGCGCATTCATACACGGAGCCTAAGTTTATTCCCGATTCCGTGTTTAGCACCGGCATCGGATTGTCGCGGTATAGGATGGCTGTAAGCAGCCCCGGATCGTTCATGTAGAGCTTGAGGAGGTTCTTCTGCTCCGTTTCCTTGATGGGAAACTTCGGATTAGAGATGGCCTTGGTCTCGAGGGCTATCCCGGAGCTGATGAGATACTCTATCTCCTCCTCATAGTCGGAAGCCCTTTTGCCGGGACTGTTCTCAATATCCTTATATACGACGCGCTTTTTCTTGTTTTCCATGTTGGAGGGTATCATGTCGTATATCCGGGCTATCTTCAGGGAATGCTGCTTGTCGTATTTGGCCGCGTCGATCTTATATAGGTCGATGATGGTCTGCTGGACCTCGCGCACCCTTATAAGGTCGCGTGTCTCGATAAACCGGTTGACGGCCTCCGGCATACCTCCCACAAGGAGATACCGCTTGAATATGTCCATGACCCGGTTGTGGATTCCTTCCGGCAGACTCTCCATCCTGTTGAATGAGCCGCGCATTGCCTCGATGCCGCTCTCGCTGAATCCATTTGCGATAAGGAATTCCCCGAAGTCGAGCGGATACATCTTTATGATGTCGATGCTCCCCAACGGAACGGAAGCCGACTTCTTCAATGTCACGCCAAGTAATGAACCGCTGGCGACAAACCGATATCTCCCCTCCTCGCGCAGGAACTTCAGCATTGTGAGCAGATGGGGATATTCCTGTATCTCGTCGAGGAAAACCAATGTGTCGGAGCGGTCGCCGAGTCGGCGGCTGTCCACGGCCGCGAGGGCGAGATAGAAATCATCGGTGGTCTTTACGCTGTCGAAGATCCTTGGTCCTTCGCTGTCTTCTATAAGGTTGATCTCGACCACGTTCTTAAAGTGCTGGCCGGCGAAATGGCGTATTATGTATGACTTACCGATCTGTCGGGCGCCGGTCACCACGAGCACCTTGTCGCTGTCCGACTTGAAATAGTCGGTTATCCGGGAGGAAATATTTCTATACAGCATATAGACTCAATACACTGGTTATCATTGATATAAGTGGAATTATTACACTTTTCAATCCGATTTACGGTTGCAAATATACACTTTTCAATCCAAACAGGCAACACAGCCAGCTTCCTCACCTTACCCCTCGGAGAGCTTTTTCGTGTAAAAAATTTGCGTATTTATCTGAGAATTAACATTATCAGTATTTTTGAGTCAAAGAGGGGAGAATATCGGTGTTTTTATCCTTAATCTTCGGTGGTTTCCGGGGGATGCCGGAGGCTTTCGATTTTTGTGCGGAGGCGAGTGAGGCGGGTGTAGACGGTCTTCTGCGGCACGTCGAGCACCATCGCGACGGCCTTCACCGTCAGCCCGCATTCCTGAAGGAGATAGAGATGAAGGTCTTCCTCCTTCAGCGTCATGCCATCCTCCAGTTTAGGCAATGCCTTCTGCTTCCGCTTACACATTTCCCAGCTCTTCATCACGCCATCCTCCGACTCATAATCATGCACCGGACTCTCCATCAACAGCCGGCCGAAACCATAGAACTGCTGCCGGCTTCCCTCGCTCCGGAAAGTAGCCGTCACATCCGGCAAGGTGGAGTCATCCTGCCCGTCATTCCCGCACTTGCTCCGGATATCTGCGATCCGGTTGGCAAACACCACCTTCTCCATCATCAGTTTCCGCGTGCGGCTGTCATTATTATCCGCCACATCGCCCTTTTCAGCCGACCTTGCCTGTATCTCGGTGTCGATCTCCTTCAGCCTCGCATGCATCGACTCCAGCTGCTCCTCGATGCCGCCGATCCTTTTTCCGTCAAGCAGCCTCCGGCGTCTCCAGAATATGACAATGGCAATCACGGCTATCGCTGTCACGGCAGCCGCGATGCCTCCGTAGGTCAGGAATGCGCCCGTCTTTTGTCGCTGTCTGGTTAATTTCCATTGGTTGAACTCCGCCTCGACGCGTATCGGCTCCTCGCGCAGCCGCTCCGACACCGAGGTGCCGAGCCATTCATAATATGAATGCTCCATCTTGACGGCCTCCTGGTCGCGCCCTTCCTTCCGCAGGATCTCGCCGAGACGTAGGCGGCAGGCCATCGTGTCGGCGGGTGTACGGGCTGTCTTCAGTGCCGAGTCGAGATAGACATGAGCCATCCGGCAGTCGCCCGCATTGCCATACATCCGGCCGACGGTGACATACTCACGGCTCTCCAGCGGCCGCTCGATACCGGCGGAGGCGACGGTAAATGACTTAGTGGATTTTGCTGTGTCGCCGGCGTTGACATACACCTCCAGCAGCCGGAGATTGGTCTGCGCCCACGCCTCCGGGTTATCCGCTTTTAAGCGAGAATACCGCAGCAGGATGGAGTCGGCTGTGGCTGTCGCCATATCGAAGTCTTTGTTTTCGGAATAAGCGATGGCCAGACCGGTCCAGATGTCGGGCACTGTCGGGCTGTCGGCGAGACGGCCGAAGTGGAAGGCCTGGCGGAGATGGTAGACGGCGCGGTCCATATATCCATCGCGCTGATAGATGTCGGCTGCAAGCTGATGGATGGTCATGCTAAGGTCGGGGACAGAATCGCTGTCGGCAAGCTCGGCGCCCTGAAGCAGCGTCATCAGGGCCTCCGGATAGCGTCCGGAAGCCATCTCGGCCTTCCCCTTCTCCAGCATGGCTTCCGCATGAGTGCCATTATCGCCTGTGTCGGTCATGCATCCGGCACATATCCCCGCCATGACAATAGCGATCAGGCATTTCAACCTACTGATCCCAAGCATCTATTCTTCGCGTCTGAAGGATAGGGGTTGCTACTTCACTTCCACTATCTCGCGGCAGCGCTCGCCGGCATAGGTGGCTTCCACTTCCCAGACGCCTTCCGAAGGAAGGTCGAGCACCGGGCTTTCAGCCGTGACGGTAGAGTGGATCGTCT
The DNA here is from genome assembly GCA_947626355.1 of uncultured Muribaculaceae bacterium. Taxonomy (GTDB): domain Bacteria; phylum Bacteroidota; class Bacteroidia; order Bacteroidales; family Muribaculaceae; genus Lepagella. The sequence goes on along the minus strand of CANQRV010000006.1, from coordinate 14,728 downwards.
CTCCGGAGCCGATGTTGCGGCATACCACCTTCATAGAGCCATTCCGTTCGCCGGACGTGAAGACAAGGCAGCGGCCATTCACCTTGAATGATATATCCTTTTCGCATACACGTGGCCGTGTAGGCTTCACATAGCCGCGATGGTCCGGATCTCCGGTTTCCATAGGGAGTTCATCAGGTTCGTCACAGGCGGTTAGTGCGTTTATGAGAAAAGTCATGACAAGCAGGGTCAGTATTTTATTGGAGGTTGCCATTTTCGGAGATGGAAGTTGGTTTGTCGGTGCAAAGTTATCATAAATCCGATGCAGTGCCAAATAAAACGGGATAATAAATTGGATGAATGAGGGATGATAAACTGAAAATATGCAGGTTGGCGTATGAATAATCTTACGCCAACCCACACATATATTTGGAACTTATAGTAGGAGCACAAATACTTAAAGCGTCTACTATAATAGACGGCCGCATGCAGACCATACATGCGGCCGTCATCGATAATCAAGGTCTAAGTGAGAGGTTTATAGCTGATTTATCACACCGGCATAAAGTATCGCGCCTGTGCTCTGCTCACTGATGAAGAAGATGAACGGTCGGTCGATGATAAATTCCGTCGAGTCTCCGAAGATTTCCAGAGCTCCATCAGCCAATGCCGCCGATGCAGCTGTGGTTCCCTCCTCGTTGGAGGTTATCACTGTCTGCTGTATCAGTTCGGAAAGCGATATTCTGTCGCCGCAGATGCCGCTGAAGTCATTGCCGGAATCTCCAATATGGAATCCCATCGCGGCGAGCTCTTCCGACAGCGATCCTTTCGACATGACCTCGAATCTGGGCATCTTCACCAGAAGATAGCGGCGTTCGGAATTGTCGGCAAACGCCACGGCGTTGCTGTCGAGATGCTGAAGCACCTCGTCGACGGTCTTGCCTTCATCCGGAAGGATCACCGTGAGGCTGAAGGAGGCGTTGCCGTATGACAGCCTCACGCCCTTCCAATCATCGCCCCAGCCGCAGTCTGCGTAATATGTATCGGATGTTGACATCATGGTGACGGTCGAGGTCTCGCCCGAGCGGTTGGTGAACGTTCCTTCCTTCGACCTGTCTTTGTCGAAGATTGTCCATTTTCCGTTGAAGGCTGTCGTGCTCAGAAGATATGTCCTGTTGAGCGGCGGAGTATCGAGGAAATTGCGGATCATGCCTCCGGTATTATCCTCACACCAGCGGTTGATTTCGCTCCATGCGTCCTCCGAGCCTACCTTGAAGGGATGGTAGGAGGCATTGAGGTGTTCTCCGATTGCCGACAGGTAGCCGGGGGAGGGGGTGAGGGTCTCGTCGAGCCAGAGTGAGTTGGCGAAATACATGTCGACTTTCCTGTCCATGCTTGGCAGGGTCGAGAGCATGAGGGAGTGATAGGAGTTCAGGTCTTCAAGCGATTCCGCCTCCATAAGGCGCAGCATATCGGTCAGGGTCTCGCCCTTTGCGCCATTGGCGATCATCGAGAGGTTCATCGACACGGTGATGGGGCTCAGCGCGATGTTCTCTCCATCGGAGAGGGCGTATGCGTTGCGGAGTAGCTTCACGCCGAATTCGTTGCCTGCCGCGCACGCTCTGGTCTGAGCGGGCGACAGGGAGATTGAGGTTCGTGGATTGTTGTAGTCCTGGCTGTTTTGTTCCTCGCTCTGGCAGGAGGAAAGAGCCGTAAGGCACAGTGCGCCGAATGCCAGCGCCAGACATTTGTTGATGGTTTCCATATCTCTTTATTTTCTCAGTATGATTGATCTCTTGCTTGAATAGGGAGTCAGTGACTCTTTTTTCCATGAGTATGGTGAGCTCAGGATATCGTCGTCAGTTCCGTCCGCGCCCCAGTTCATCCTGAAATAGTAATATGCCTGACTCTGGGATGTGGTTCTCTTGATACCGTATTCGGCAATCGTCCCGTCACGGTTGTATATGTTGGGATCTCTGCCGCTGACGGTTTTCCCATCCCATCCATATACGTATTCCGTCGTCTTCGTCTCCTTGCGATAGGAGTCTATGAGGAATGCGTGGCCGACCGAGGATTCCGTGCCATCCGTCATGATAGTTCGGTTACCTTTGGCGATAACGGGATAGCCGCTGTTGATTTCAGACAGTATTTTTCCGTAATCCTTGTCGTCAAAGCTGAGTTCCTCGAATTCCAGACCGGTCTGTGGCCGCAGATATCTTTCTATGGCTTGCTTGAGTGAGGCGTGGGTGCCGTCGGCTGAGAATTTGTCGGAATCCACGATTCTGCCGGCGACGAATCCCATGAACAATGCAGTTTGGTTTGTTCCGGACTGGAACGATTTTTTTGCCATACTGTCCCATAGTCCGGTACCTGATAAACCTTGAAACGAATACTGGTTTTTAATGCTGAGATATGAAGCGAACGATGGGCTCCATACCGGATAGCCTATCTTGTAGTGCAGGAAATACGCATACTGCGCTGCGGCTACGACAACACATCCCACTGCGCTATGTTTGTCCGGTTTATTCCTGTCATAGGGAATGTAGGTGTTCCAGGGATTGAGCTGCCCCCACTTAGTCTGTGTCAGATGCGGAACATCATACACCGTAGTACCCTTGTCTATGATTTCCAGAAGAACCCAGTGTCCATTGTTGAGGTCTGGTGTTTCAGTGTTTGCCATGGCGGCAATGTCCCCATCCTCCTCGAATTGAGGATTAAGCCAGCTCCAACTCTCATCTGTGGGCAAATCAGGATCTTCAATCTTGGTTTGATGGATGGCAGCAGCCATATCCATAATCTCCGCCTTGACAGGAGAAGAAAACTCTGACACATTGAAAGTGCCATCCTCGCTCTTCATGAGAATCATCGGGAACCGTCTGTCGTTCGAGTATAATTCCCATCCGGCTGTATGCTGAGCCACATACATCACCGTGTCATTCTCATAGATGTAAGGAGAGATCGACACTGTTTCATTTGAACGGGTTTCTCCATTCTTGATGTTGATGTACCGAATCAATGGATTCGTGGAATCACATTGTCCGATTGTTTCGTTTTTCTCAATCAGGTCATCAGCTCCCTGAGAACATGCCGCCATCAGAAGCAATGGCATCGACATGAGAAACATAGAGATCTTGTTCATAGTGTTTTTGTTGCCTCGCGGCGAGCCGCCTCTAATGTTTCAGCCGTGAGTGTGCCCATCACATCCGCGAATTTCCCCTCTGCAGGAAGTATTACCTCCATACAGAAATTGCCGTTGCCGTAAGGTAGGGAGACAATCTCGAAATCATCAAATGAGTTGTAGGAGAAATCCGCATTGACATACATGAACGGTGTCCTCGTTTCGGAAAGGTCGAGGTTATGGAATGTCATGCCGGTAGTTTCTTCTCTGTCAAATGGATTGGCCCATATTCCTTTGAAATAAGATGCGTTGACAAGAGCCCATGAAGCGTCAATCGGATTTTTAAGCAATTCCGGTATTATGCCACTGGTTTCAGTGCTTACCCATTTATTGATGGCCTGCCGTCCGTTCTCTCCGCGAGGCGACTGCCTGAAGAGCTCGGCACCCAGATATTGCACCATATTCTCCGCAAAAATCCTGTTTAGCGGGAATTCAGTCCATACTGAATTGGCGATGTTGCAGATAGTCTTTCCATCAAGTGTGGGAAGAGTGGAGAGCATCAGCCGATTGTATTCGTTGAGTATGTCGAGTCCTTGTTGGCCTGCAGGAAGACCGACCGCGAAGAGAATCTCGTCACGGCTTTCTCCTGAGTCCGCATTGGCCACCATCGAGAGTACGTTGGAGATGCTTATCGGGGAGATGACAATATTACCTCTATTCACGGCGGCAGCCAGTCTGAAAAGGTCGAGCGCGAAGTCGTTGGAGGGAGCCACGACGGCCCTTGTTGCATCCGACATGGAAATCTGAGTGTAGGGTGTCTCTCGTTCCCGGTCGGGATTGTCGCTGTTGCATCCTGTCAGCAACAGCAGGGCGGCGATGATGGCGCCCATGGTCAGGGTTAGTTTTGTTTTCATTTGCCACATTTTCTGAGTTGACAGTGCAAAGGTATATTGTTTTAGGCATAAATCCCCAAAAAAGGCTAATGATATTGATTTCTTCAACTTAAGGAATCTGAACTGATAATCAGAGAGTTGTAAATTGAAGAATTCTTCATTTCAACTGCTTTTGATAATTAGTAAGTTATGTGTCGGTTATAGTGGTTTGAAGAATGAGATTTTTATGTTTTAATACAAATTTTCTTGATTCAGGGTGTTGACTATAGGTGGATGTCTGTCTTTGCGCGGAGGCGGGAGTGGCGGCTGTAGATGGTTTTCACCGGCTCGTCGAGGAGCATGGCTATCGCTTTCACCGACAGCCCGAGGCCGAGGAGGGTCTGGAGCAGCAGGTCCTTCTCCTTCAGGTCGGGCCACCTTCTTCTGTTCTTCTCCGCAAGGTCATGAAACAGCCGCATACTCTCCGGAGCTCTGAGGTCGGCCACTATGTGGCGGAAATCGATCCCTTTACCGTCATAATCGTCGCCGCCATATCTGCTCCAGCAGTCGGCCACGTGCCGGATGAAAGCCACCTTATCCTCAAGCAGCTCGCCAAGCTGTCCTTTCGGCCTGCCTTCATCATTGATTAAGGTGCTCAGCTCCTCATCGCGCGCCTTGAGGGTCTCAAACGTATTTCTTAGCTCATCCATCATGGCGAGGAGTCGCTCCTGTTGCATCCGCCGGCGGCGTCTGATGAATATCATGGTAGCGCCGCCGGCAATCAGTATGACGATGGCGGCTGTCCAGCCGGTAAGCCTGAGCCGCCGGTTCCTTTCCTGCTGGCGCAGCCAACTGTCGCGGTTGAAGTCAGCCTCCACCTGCGTGAGCGAGCGGCTGAGGGTGGTAGTGGCCACGCTGTCGCTCCATTTCTTGACGGCAAGCTCGAGAGGAACCGCCTCCTCCTCCCTCCCCTCGCGTCGCAGGCGCTCCGCAAGGTGCCGGCTGTAGATCATCGAATCCTCCCGGGTGCTGGCCGTAATCCTTGCCGAGTCGAGATACACAGCGGCCTTATCATACTCTTCGAGATTTACAAACATCCGGTTTACGGCCAGGTAATAGAGCGGCTGCCGTGGATGCGCGGCCTTCGAGACGTAGTGAAAAGCCTTCAGGGCCTTCTCATTCTCTCCTGTTTCCGCATAGACCTGAATCAGATAGTAGTTGATCTCCCCCCACACATCGGGCGCGTCTCCCCTCATCCATGAGTATTCCCTAAGAATCGAGTCGGCGAGGGCGACGGCGGCGTCATACCGCCTGTCGTCGAGATATGAGACGGCCATGTCGCTGCGGTTGTACAGTTCATTCATCGGTCGGTTGGCGAGCCGGCTGTAGAGCGCCGCTTTCCGTAGATGCTCCACCGACTTGTCGGCCTGATAACCGTTCTTATAGATATAGTGTAGCAGCTCGTGGGCGCGCATGCTCCAGTAATGGATGGTGTCGCTGTCGGCAAGCCCGGAGGCTTCGAGGAGCGACCTCAGGGCTTCGGGATAGCGGGCATCATTATATTCACAGTTGCCCTTGAGCAGCAATGCGACGGCCAGTCTTCCGTCGTCGCCGGTCTCCCTGAAGTGCCGGATGGGAAAGGCAAGGAGGGAGTCTGACCTGGCGCCGAGCAGAGAGTCCATCCATGCGGCGTCCATCGACTGCGCGGTCAGGAGCTTGTGGCGTGCGAGCTGTGTGCGGCTCATCCTGGTGGAGTCGAAACCCTTTCCGAGCTCGGTGAGGGCCGAGTCGGGGTTTGACCGGGCGAACCGCCCGATATCGTCGAGACGCCTGTCGGTCTCGCTCCGGCAGGCCGTCAGCAGCAGGAGCAGTATGATGCCTATGGTTAAAGGAAATCTCATGGATGGATTTTTATCGTCGGTGCAAAGTTATCATAAATCCGGTGTCGCGCCAAATAAAACGGAATAATAAGACCGCTTTGATGCGGAGCGGCAATCCGCAGGTGTCGGGTGGGCAAATGAGCAAAATGAGGATGCACTTCCCTTATGGGGTGCATCCTCATGCAAGTCGGAAACTATAAGTCATATTGTCGTAGGAGTCGGGGTTGTCGATAGCAAGGGTTGAGTGGATTTTTAGGTGTTGTGCGTTGCAAAAGTAGCCATAATTTTTCAAATCTTACAATAGAAAGTGGGTTAAAAAGGGAGATGATAGATAAAAAGATGTGCGTATGGGCGCATGAGGTATTTTGTGTCAGAAAGCACGCTGGCAGTCAGCGCGTTGCAGCGCGTTGAAGAATCGCCGGCGACAGTGATGATAGAAAAATTTTTTGGGAGTGGCGGCGAGACGCCGCCTCTCCAAGAAAAAAGCCACCGCCCGGGACGGGCGATGGCTTTATAGGGTGTGAGGCCGGCGATGCCGGCTCGGGAAGGATCAGAGGGATGCGATGTTGAAGTTGGCAAACTCCAGGTCGTTTTTCGCACGGTTGAGAAGCTGCGGATTGAGCTTCACGGCCTGACGGAGGTTGCTCAGCACGCCGCTCTCGTTGTTGGTGCGTGCGGCGAGCACGGCCATCAGATAGTAGGTGGTGGCGTCGGGATTGGCGATGCTCTGGAGAGTGTTGCGGGCGGCGCTGTAGTCCTTGGCGAGGATGCGGCCGAGGGCTGCGTTGTTGGTCTTGGCGTTGCCGAAGGCGTTGTTGGCCTTGGCCACCTCACCCTGTGTGAGATAGTAGACGCCTAGAGCGTCGGCAGCCTCAGGCACGCCGGCAGAAGCGCCGAGGAGCTCGTTGGCCTTTGCGTAGTTGCCCTCGAGCAGGTTGATGAGGCCGAGGTTCATCTGCACCTCCTTGCTTGCGGGGTCGAGCTTGGCGGCCTTCTGGAAGTTAGCCTTGGCAGCGGCGTAGTCGCCGGCGATATACTGGGTCATACCGAGGTTGTTGTATCCGCGGTAGTCATTGGGGAAGAGCTCGGTGGCCTTCTTGTAGACCTGCATCTTGCGGGCGTTGTCGTTGCTGAGGGTGGCGGTGTAGAGGATCTCGTTGGCCGTCAGCTCGGCAGGATGGGCGTTGAAGATGTCGATGAGCTCCTGGTCGCTCTTTCCGATGGTGTTGATGGAGGCCTGGATGCGGGAGTAGCGGAGCTGCGGGAGGATCTGGTTGGCGAGCTCGTCGAATACGGAGGAGAGGTTGCGGAGCTCCTTCTCGCGCTGCTCGGGATCCTTATACATGTTGAGGACGCTGAGGATGAGGTCCTTGTCCTGGATGTTGCTTGCCTGCACGAGCTTCTGGAAGCCCTCCCAGTCTTCGGGAGTGAACTGCGAGGTCAGCTCGCCAAACTCCGTTATCTTGTCTTTCTTGAGCTGCTTCTCCATGAGGGAAGTGGTGTTCTTCTCACGTCGCTCCGCGAGCTCGGTGTTGAAAGAGAGCGTGCCGTCGGGCGACGCGAAGGAGCTGATGTTGACGCCGGCGATCTCCTGGTTGGGAGCCGCGTTGGCGGCGCGGAGGCGCTCGTTGAGGTCAACGTAGTCGGTGGCCGTGATCTGGTTGTTGCGGATATTGGCCTGGTTGATGAGGAAGCGGATCTCGGCGTTATATTTCTCGTTGATCACCCTCTGGAAGTCATCCTTGGCGATGGCGGGGGTCACGGTAGCTGCTGAAGCGAGGGTCGAGGTGGCGATGACGCCGTTGCCCACCTTCACGCGGGGGAGTCCGTAGAGCTTGCCGTTCTGGTCGACGGAGAAGTCGAGGTAGAGGTCGGATTTCTCCATCTCGGGGCGGTAGGCCACATTGAAGGGAATCTGCACGGTGCCACCGGTCTGGTAGCTTACCATCTGGCCGTTGGCTCTTACGTTCTCGCCCTGGATGGTGACGGAGCCGGAGGCTGTCTCGCCGCCCTGGTATACGAGCACCGGAGTGGCTGTGACGCGGGCGTTCTTGACCATGAACTTCGCGGGGATGTTGCCGGTGATGGTGGCGGGCACGTTCTCGCCTACGGTCTCGAGGGGAGTGGGGGTGGTGGTGAAGAAATCACTCTGGAACTGGCCGAGCTTCTTGTTGCACCCCGTGGTGCCGAGCAGCACGACTCCCAAAGCGACACAAATCACATTCTTGTTCATAAACTATTGTCTTTTATATGGGATAATGAAATAAAATGCGACATATTGCAATCCATGCGGCGCTATGGGCTTCCGCTGGGGAAGACCGGCGGACGCCTCTCTGCATAAATCGGGCGTAAAGATAGTGAAAAAACCTGGAATTCACAATTTTTATAGCGTTCCCTGCTCTATAAGACAGGCTATCCGCTCTATTATCGCGTCCTCGTCGTTTTTCTCTGGATGGAAGCCGGCCTTCATGTTGACGCCGAAAAAGCGGCCGAAGGTCTGCCAGAATCCGGCGCGGAAGGAGCCTAAAAACGCCTTCACGATGTTGAATCCCGACTGGTCGGTCTCCCTGTTGATGAGCTTGAGCAGCACTTTCCCCTGACGCTTTGTCATCGACTTCACCACCGGCTTATAGCGCTCGAAGATGTCGTGCTCCAGGCGTTTGAGGTGGGCCTCGCGGGCCTTCTTGTCGGGGATGCTCTGGATATACTCGTAGGTCTCGCAGAGGGTGGAGAAGGCGAGCTTCGCGTAGGGAAGGGTCTTGCGCACGTCGCGCACGGTGCGCCAGTAGAATTCCTCCTGCTTCTTGTTCTTGAACTTCAGCTCCGGAAAGACGGTGATGCCTGTGAGCACCGTCATCCTCACCGTGTCGCCGTATTCATCCACGAAATGATAGTAGCCCTTCACGTATTTCACGTCGACCTTCGGCTCCTCGGCCTGCGGGGAGTCGGCGCGGCCGGGGAGCGTCGTAAGCGCGGCCGCCATGAGGGTCAGTATGCTGAGGAGTCTGTGCATCTATTATAAAACGCTTTCGGGCGAAAATTTATTTTTAAGAACGCAGCGAAAAATGAGGATGTCAGAGCAGGGCGAAGAGGAGGTCGGGGCCGTGGCGGAAAAGGAGGGGCAGGAGCGTCTCGCCGTCTGCCATGCGTCGACGCCATTCGTTGGCCGTGCGTGCCGCCTCGGGCGTCAGCTCCGCTCCGGCGAGGGCGTCGAGGCCGAGGGTGTCGCAGACGAGACGGTGTATGGCAGCGGTGAATTCAGCGAGACTCTCCCGCTTCCCGGCATATATGGCGAGAAGCTCCGGCATGAGATGGTCGTGGAAGGGAAGGCGCCCCAGGAGCGTCGAGAGGGTGGCTGGATGGGTGCGGCGCCAGTCGCCGTGGGCGGAGAGGCGCCAGAGGCCGGGCGGGAGCGTCTTGATGACCCTCGCGCTCCCCTCCACCGGCAGCGAGAGCATGGAAGCGCCCTGCGCGTCAGCGACGATGAGGCGTGAAAACGCCTTTTCCCTCATCCCCGTGGCACTGTTGGCGGCGGCTACGGCCTGCGCCTCGGGATCACCGCGGCGCAGGGCCCCGAGGTAGCGGCGATACCACCCCACCGTCGGGCCGTAAGGCACCGCCGGCGTCTCAATGCCATTTGTCGCTGTCGGGATTGGCATCGCGCAGTATGCGGTTCCAGCGTATCTTACCCTCCGTGAGAGAGCGCTCCTCGTCGAAGGAGGCTATGATGAACATCGGGGTGCCCACGATATGGTCTTCAGGCACGAATCCCCAGTAGCGCGAGTCGGCGGAGCGGTCGCGGTTGTCGCCCATCATCCAGTAATAGTCGTAGCGGAAGGTGTAGTAGGATGTCTCCACTCCGTTGATGAAGATGCGGCCGTCGCTGTCGAGACGCAGGTCGTTGCCCTCGTAGACGCGGATGGCGCGTTCATACACCGGGAAATTGTTGGGAGTGAGGCGCAGGGTGGCGCCCCGCTGCGGAATCCAGATCTCCCCCATCTCGTCGCGTGTCCAGCCGTAGGAGGCGCGGATCGGGAAGACGCCGCCGAGGTCGTAGAGTCCCGACTCGCGCTCCGTGCGCAGCGGGCCGATCACCTCGGGCCAGCGCTCCACCTCTGCCTTCATCGAGGCCGTGAGGGGGACGTTGTAGAAGTTGTAGCCGAGACCCGTAGGGCCGGCCACGGGGCCTGTGCCGTAGTCGTCGTGGCGCACGCCGAGCTCCCTCCATTTCTCCCCGGCCACCGGGCCGCTGACGGGAATGATGTAGTTGAACTGCACGTTGTCGGGATTGCTCATGGCGTTGCCGTTGATGAAGACGGTGTCGCCCTTGATGCGCAGGCGCTCGCCGGGAAGCCCGACGGCACGCTTCACGTAGTTCTCGCGGCGGTCGACCGGACGCCACACCACCTTGCCGAAGGTAGCGGGATTGGCCTGGATATATGCCTTGGGGTCGGCCACACCCTCGCGCTCGAGCTGGGCCACGATCTGATAGTAGTCGGGGTTCTGGATCTTCAGGGCCACGGTGTCGCCCTGGGGATAGTTGAAGACCACGATGTCGCCGCGGCGTATCGGGCGGATGCCCGGCAGGCGGTGGTAGGAGAGCTGCGGGCTCTCGATGTAGCTCTTGGTGTTGACGATCGGCAGGGTGTGCTGGGCCAGCGGGAAATGGACGGGGGTCTGCGGCACGCGCGGGCCGTAGAGGGCCTTGTTGACCCATAGGTAGTCGCCCACGAGCAGCGACTTCTCGAGGCTCGACGAGGGGATCTTGTAGTTCTGGCCGATGAAGGCGAAGATGAGGTAGACGAGCACCAGGGCGTAGACGATGGCGTCGACCCACGCCATCACGGAGCGTGTGGCTCCCTTCTTTGTCTTCCACCACGTCCACGGCACGTAGGAGGTGATGTATATGTCGACGAGCAGCAGCCATATGAGGGCGAGCCAGGGATTGCCCATCCATATCACCCATAGGAAAAAGAGGAGCGACACCACTCCGAAACGTATCCAGCGGGTGGTGGTCACATTGGCGAGCCGCTCCCTGAAGGAGCGCGGGCGCTTCGGGGAGGCGTTATTGTCGAGGTCGGTCATAGTCGGTGTAAATGATTGTCATTTCTGTAGATGAAACGTCGGAGGGCGCCGGATATTATGCCTTGGGGTGTCCTTGGAATCCGAGCATGTCGTCGATGGTGAAGAAGCCGGAGCGCCCGCGTAGCCATTCCGCGGCCATCACGGCGCCGAGGGCGAAGCCGTCGCGGCTGAAGGCCTCGTGGCGCATGGTGATCATGTCGTCGGCGCCTCGCCACGTCACTTCGTGGATGCCGGGCACTTCACCGCGCCGCTCGTGGGAAATCGGAAGAGCGTCGGCCGGCACGTTGCCGTCAGCGTCCGGCTCCGCCCAGCGCTCCTTCAGGGTGTTGACGGAGAGGATATCCTCGGCGATGGTCACGGCCGTGCCGGAGGGATGGTCGAGCTTATGGATGTGGTGTGTTTCCGACACCGAGGGCTCGTAGCCGCCGACTTTCCCGATAAGGGAGGCGAGGTGGCGGTTGACGGCGCGGAAGAGGTTGACGCCTATCGAGAAGTTGGAGGAGTAGAGAAGAGTGCCGGCGCCTTTGAGACACATGTCGCGGAGCTCCGGGAGCTCGTGCTGCCAGCCGGTGGTGCCTACCACCACGGGGACGCCGGCGGCGAAGCAGCGCAGTATGCCGTCGACGGCGGTGGAGGGAGTGCTGAACTCGATGGCGACGTCGGCGCTGCGGAAGGCCGGGGTGTCGGTGTCGGCCACGTTGTCGGCGTCGATGCGGGCCACGATCTCATGGCCTCTGGCCTGGGCGAGGGCCTCGACGCGATGGCCCATGCGTCCGTATCCTATGATAGCTATTTTCATTTCTGCAGATATGTATTATGATATTCAGGCTTTTTCCTTGGTCGGCCTGTAGGGATGCTTTTCAAAGCGTCCGCCCGGCGAGAACCGGCGGGGTGGCCTCGGCGACGGGATTCATGTCAGAATCCGAAGGCCACGTTGTCGACGTAGAGGGTGAGTCCCTCGGTGCCGATGAAGGCCTCGCCGCAGGAACTGGAGAGCATCACGAGCACGTGTGTCGGCCGGGCGTCGGCGGGAGCCCATCCCACCTCCTCCACGGGCACGAGCTTGCCGCGCGAGTTGCGGGCGTAGTATGCCTTGTCGCCGCTGAGGAGCCCCATCCAGGGCTTGTAGAAGGGCTTGGAGGTGATGTCGCCGTAGTGTATGGGGAGCACGTGGCCCTTGGTCCAGGGCACGCTCCTGGAGTAGCGCTCGCGGCCGGTGCCGACGCGCTGGGCAAAGAGATGGCCGTCGGCGTCTTCCCAGCGTTTCTGCAGCAGCACATACACTTCGGCGTTGTCGCGCCCCTTGAGGGTCTTCTTTGATGAGAAGCCGGTCGATTTCACCCGGGTGTCGGTGTCGGGCATGTCGACCATGAAGTCGTAGACGAGTGCCTTCGGGCGCTTGGTGTAGGGTATGCCCATCTCCATCTTGGAATACGGGCCCTTGGGGGATGTGATGGGCTCCTGGATCTCGCCGAGGAAGACGGTGCCGGCCACCATCACGTCCATGTTGATGATGCCGAGCACCTTGACGTGCTCCATGCGGGCCTCGCACCGGGCCACGGTGTTGCCGTTGACCTTGGCGGGGGCTACTGTGCCGGAGGCCTTGGTGATGCCGGAGACGCGGGCGTAGGCGTTGCTGGTGGCCCAGGGGGAGCCGCCCTGGTTGGCGTATGGCTTGTTGCCCTTGATATGCCGGGTGGGAGCGATCTCGTAGAGGGTCTTTGTCTTCCCTCCGAGCAGCTTCGACTCGGTGATCTCGCGGGTGACCCATTGCGAGAAGTCGCCGTACTTGATAGGCTCAAGGCGCAGTGCGGCCGAGCCGGCGCCGCCGGCGAGCAGCATCGCCGCGCACAGAAGATGCTTGACAATCCGTTTCATGCTGCAAAATTAACTTATCTTTCCGACATAAAAAAATATACGCCCCGCGCAAGCGCGAAGAGTCAGAAGGGAGAGGGTAAGAAACGGCGAGCCCTTTGCGGCTCGGTGTGGGGCGCATACCACGCCGGAGGCTCGCAAAGGGCTCGTGGAGTTTTTCTCAGTCAGAGGCTGGTCAGAGCTTCGCCACGCGGCCCATCAGGAGGATGGTGCCGGTGGATGTCTCGCGGATCATGAATCGGAACGGACGGTTGAAAGTGATCTCGACCGGTTCCACTTCGTTGGGGTTGTATCCAAACAGTTCTCCAGCCGTACCGGCTGCAGCGCGGCTGCCCTTCTCGTCGACGTAGATTTTGGCGGCGTGCACGATGCGCCCGAGCGTAGTGCTGTGGCCGTCAAGCATGGCGTTAAAGTCCAGCCTGTTCATGCCCATGGCTTTCAGTATATCGAGGAGCTCGAAGGAGCTCTCCTGCGAGAAGCGTGGCAGCGTGATGATGGTCTTGGTGTCCCTGCGCGCCTCGAGGGCGGCGTTGATGTCGTCTTCTCCCACTGACTCGTCGTCGGCCATGAAGAGCACCATCTCGTAGTTGCCGCTGCCGTATTTCATCGACACCATCTCCATGCGGTCGGTCCTGGCGTAGCCGAAGGTCTTCTGCTGCTTCATGAAGTCGGCTTTGGAGCGCGAGCCGTCGGCGTTGGTGAAGTCGCCCTGCTCGGTGGCTTCCTCCATGAACGGGAAGAACCATAGGCCGTTGAAGTAGAAAGCGTTGACCACCACGAGCTCGGAGCCGGCCAAAGGCTTGTTCAGCAGGTTGGGGATGAGGCCGTGGGTTCTGTCGCTGACCCAGGCGTTGATCAGGTCCTTGCCTTCGGAGGCGAGCGGGCATGTGTTGAGGGCGCCGTCGTAGCTGGTGCCTATCGTGTTGGCGAATGTCGGGTTGATCTTCGTGCCTTCGTTGAGCCACAGCGAGTTGGCCAGCGAGATCTGCACCTGTCCGTCGAGGCCGGGCAGCTCTGAGAGCATCACGCGGTTGTAATTGTTGAGCGCGGCGAGGCCAGCCTCGCCGCTTTCCAGCCCGAGTGTCCTGAGCACCTCGTCGCGTGTCTCGCCGTCGTCGCCGTTGGCCATCATGGAGAGCACAGAGAATACGCTGTAGGGCACGACCGTGATGTTCTCGTCATTGCGGGCGATCTTCTGCAGATTGCTCCAGAGGCTGAAGGCGAAGGTGTTGTTGACGCCGACGCCGGAGCGTGTCTCGGAGTCCATCTCGATGGCTTTATATGGTGTCCGTTCAATCACGGGGGCTTCCTCGACCGGATTGTCGACCGGATTGTCGACCGGCGGATCGACCGGGTTGATGTCATGCGGGCTGTCGCTGGAGCAGCCGGCGATGCAGAGTGCCAGAAGCGAGGCGCCGGCCACAATTGCAAATCTCTTCATAATAATATTTTTAAGTTTAACTTCTCGTTTATTCATCCGGCGTCAGATATCTTTCTGATAACCATAACATATACTTAGACCGGTGAAAGGTATTGAGGAATTCCACGTCCTTCACCGTCCGTACGGCTCTCGTGGCGCCGAAGAAGTCGGAGAAGGTTTTCTCGGCTTTCCTTATGGCATCGTCAAGTGGGACGAAATGGCTGTTGTGATTCCCTGCTTCGGGAATTGGGTCGGGTAGCTGTTCGTTGTCGGAACAGCCAGCGAGGACTGCGATAAAGAGACATCCGAGCAGTCGAAGAGCATGTTTTAAAACCATTTTCTTAAGTACATGACAAAAATTTGAAAACATCGAATTTAGGAGTATAAACCGGACGCAGGAGTATGGTCGCAATCTCCTCCAAACCATGACCCGTCCTGAAAAATGTTGACTGGGATTTGTATTGTTAAATGTTAATATATGTTCAAAGTCCGGAGAGAC
>CANQRV010000005.1 GCA_947626355.1 uncultured Muribaculaceae bacterium | reverse complement strand
AAGTCTCTCCGGACTTTGAACATATATTAACATTTAACAATACAAATCCCAGTCAACATTTTTCAGGACGGGTCATGTGTATGATACGGTAAAAAACATTATCTTTGTGGAAATTTAATCCTTAGATATGGCGTAAGACAATACATATATCCGCTTTGACTGGGCGATGAAACACATGCTCAGGGATAAGGCTAACTTCGGAATCCTCGAGGGTCTGATCTCCGTACTTCTCGGAGAGGATGTGAAGATCGTCGAGCTCCTTGAGAGCGAGTCGAACCAGAAGTCGGAAGACGACAAGTCCAATCGCGTGGATATCAAGGCCAAGAACAGCAAGGGTCATCTGATTATCGTCGAAGTGCATCTCACGCGGCAGCTGTATTACCTGCAGAGGATTCTCTACGGCACCTGCAAGGCGATAACCGAGCACATCAACATCGGGGAGAAGTACGACCAGGTGAAGAAGGTCTATTCAATCAGCATACTATATTGCGACTATGGCCGTGGCGACGACTGCGTCTACCACGGCGAGACGCGCTTCAAGGGCATACATACCGGAAACGACCTGCTCGTCAGTACCAAGGAAGAGGGTGTGATAGTGCCTCATCTTCCGCGTGAGGTCTTTCCGGAGTATTACCTCGTGCGCGTCAATGTCTACGACAAGATACCTGAGACTCCGCTCGACGAATGGATGGAATACCTCAAGACTGGAAAGGAGAAGGAGGACACCCGAACTCCCGGGCTGCAGGAAGTGAAGAAGAAGCTTCAGTACCTCTCAATGTCTCCCAAAGAGCGTCGTGAATACGACGCTCACATGGACAATATAATGGTGCAGAATGATGTCCTTGACACGGCAAGAGACGAAGGCTATACTGAAGGCCGCGCTGAAACACTGTCGAATATCGCTCGGAATATGATTGCATCCGGGATGGATGACGCGAATATTTGCGCCATTACAGGGATGTCTCCTCAGGAAATTGAATACATACGTAAGTCAGCGGAGTGACTCTCCGGTAAAGCATCTATAGTATACGCACAAATACATTCTGTTTTACCTATAATATAAAGCGGGGGCGGCCCGAGTGGGCTGCCCCCGCTTATTTGGTACCCGGAGCCGGGGTCGAACCGGCACGGATTGCTCCACTGGTGTTTGAGACCAGCGCGTCTACCGATTCCGCCATCCGGGCTTTGGTCGATGCAAAGTTAATCCTTTTTTCCGCATCTTCCAAATTTATCTGTCAATTATCGGCCAAACGGCAGGAGGGGGCGCACTGACAGTGCGTCCCCTCCGGTGGATATGTCCTTTCGGACTGTGGCTTATTCCTTATCTGTCGGCCGGCATGTTGGGCTCGACGGGCCAGTAAGGATTCTGATAGATGATCGACTGCGAGGCTGTGGTGTAGTCGGGAGCAGTCAGCATCATCTGATAGATAGGTATCGGGCGGAGGTAGTGGGCCATCGACCAGCTCAGACCGTTGAAGGCGTCGTTCATCTTGGCCTCGAACGGACGGAGGTATTCCGAACGCTCGGGCGAAGAGATTGTGGCCTGCAGGTCCTTGAGGTCGTACCAGTCGGTCATCGGGCTGTTCCAGATGTGGAAGCCCTCGATGTGGTAACGGTTGGAAATCAGCTGGTCGAACGAACGCCAGCGCTTGAGGTCCATCCAGCGGAAGCTCTCTGCGATGAGCTCGCAGCGGCGCTCGCGGCGGATGTTGTAGCGCATGGGGTCGATCACCTGTCCTGCCGTGTAGGCACCCCAGTCGCCCTTGGCCTCCTGGGTCATGTCGGTGGCATTGACGGTATGCATGAAGTCTGTGCTCATGCCTGTGTGGCGGGCGCGGATCTTCGTCCAGTAGTCATTGGCCTTGGCGTCGAGTGTTCCGTTGAGCTCGTAGTATGCCTCGATGTAGTTGAGGAGGGCCTCGACGCTGCGGAATACCGGGCAGGCGGTGTAGTTGTCGCCGTTGCCGGCCATCGAGCTGCCGTAGTAGTTGCCCTTGCGGAGGGCGTAGCCGGTGGAGTAGACGTTCTCTACGTTCGATTCGAGAATCTTCGGAGTCTCCTCTACGGCCACACCGTGTGTGCCCACACCGTCGTCAACGAGGATGTTCTTCTGTCCGGGCTCCTTGAGGAGCACGAAGAGACGCGGGTCACGGCCCTGGCGTACGTCGCTGAGGGTGAGGTCGCCCTTATAGTCGGAGCTTGCGTAGATAGGCGTTCCGTCGGCCATTGTGAAGCAGTCTACGAGGCCGCGGGTCGTACCGCAGGCGTGGTTGCCCTTCTGGGCATAGACCACGATGTTGTGTGTCACGCCGAGACCGCGGCTGTACTGACGCCACAGCATCACCTCGGGATTGCCGGAGAGGTCGAGTGTGCCGAACATGGCCAGCCAGGGGTTCTCCGCCTCGAGGGCGGCTATTGTCGAGCCCTCGGTCTGGGGCACTACGCCGGTGTTCTGCACGAGCTGTGCCTTCGATGCAATCTGGTCGGCGGCGTCGATGGCCTGCTGGAGGAACCACTTGTACTCGTTCTCCAGAGAGCCGGCGGGATACTGATATCCGCTGTTGTATTCCTTGGTTGCGCCGGGCCATCCCTCGCCGTTGGGCACGAACGGAGTGCCGGCGAAGTTCTTCAGCCATGTGCCCTCGTAGAGGGCCACGCGGCTCTTGATGAGCAGGGCGAGGTCTGCGTTGACGCGGGTGGTGGCCATGTTGACCCCTTTCATGTATTCATAAGCGTTGTCGAGGTCGCTGAGGATGAAGCGTGCCACCTCATTGCAGGGGTAGCGGCGCGAGGCCTCCGTCAGCTGCTCCATGTTGTCGGAGAGGCAGCTCTTGATGATGGGGAAGTCGCCGTAGTCCTGAAGGGCGCGGAAGTAGGCGTAGGCTCTCATGAAATACATCTCGCCGATGTAATGGCGTATGTTGTTCTCGTTTCCCTCGATCTGCTTCGCTTCGTATTTCGGCATCACCATGTCGAAGAAGTAGTTGACGTCGTTGATGCGGCGGAAGTGGTCGCGGTAGGTGTCGTCGTTCATCGGGGTGAGCCATTTGCCCGGGATGTAGATGTCGTTGTAGTTGAGCGACACCATGTTGTCGGTGTCGATGTCGTCGCCGTACGTGCCGTAGCTCCAGTTGCCGCTTGAGGGAAGGATCTGGGTGTAGCGGCCGTTGGCATACGACTCCAGATGAGACTCCTTCGTGAAATAGTTCTCAGGGGTGATCTGCGACAGCGGCTCCTTGTCGAGATAGTCGTTGCAGGAAGTGAACGTTCCGGCCACGGCTACCGCGAGTGCTGCCTGAAGAAATATCTTGGTGTTCATTTTATTTTGGATTTTTCAGTTGTTTAGAGGGAGAGGTTAAGACCGAACGAGAATGTGCGCGACAGAGGATAGGCGCAGCCGCCCCATCCGGAGCCGATCGACTCGGGGTCGAAGAGCGAGGAGAGGCTTGTGCCTGTCCAGAGGTTCTCGGCCGAGAAGTAGACGCGGATAAGTTCGAAGCCCACCTTGCGTGTGATGCTCTTCGGGAGTGCGTAGCCCACCTGGAGGTTCTTCAGACGGATGTAGGAGGCGTCCTGGAGGTAGCGTGTCTGTGTCTGCTTGTTCTTGCCGCCGCCGGAGAATACGGGACGCGGATAGTAAGAGTCGATGTTGACGTCCTGCAGGCCGTTCTGCACCGACCATGAATTCTCGTCGCGGAAGTAGTCGGCATGCTGGTGCAGACCCTGGCTCCACCACATGTCGTCCTCGATGCCCCAGAAGTAGGAGCTGCCCTGCCAGTAGTCGCGTTTTGCGACGCCCTGGAAGTATACGCGGAGGTCGAAGCCCTTGTAGGCTGCGTTTAGGTCGAGCGAGAAGAGCCAGCGCGGAGTGTTGTTGCCGATGAGCTTGAGGTCGCCGTGGTCGCCGAGTGTGTTGGCGCCGCTGCTGATCACGCCGTCGCCGTCGAGGTCCTTATACATGATGTCGCCTGCTGCCCAGAGTGTGCCGAGCTGGTTCTGGCCCTCGCCGGGATTGGCGGGAGCCTGGCCGTCGTGTGAGTTGGCGTAGTTCTGGTCGAGGTTGTTGAGGTGCTGCTGCATTTCCTCGTCGGTCTTGGCGATGCCGATTGTCTCGTAGCCCCAGATCTCGCCGGAGTAGCGTCCCTGGATATATGTGCTGAGGGAGTTGGAGGGGTTGTTGGGATAGCTCGTGATCTTTGTGCGGGCGTCGGAGAGCACGAAGCGTGCGCCATAGCTCAGGCCGAACGATGTCTGGTCGTTCCAGGAGATCTCGAAGTCCCATCCGGATGTGCGGAGGTCGCAGTTGTTGGTCTTGGGCACGTCTGTGCCGAGTGTCTGGGGCATGTCGGGAGCCGGGCCCACCATGTTCTTGGTGGAGCGGATGAAGTATTCGGCGCTACCGCGCAGGCGGTTGTTGAGGAATGCGAAGTCAAGACCGAAGTTCCAGTTGTAGACCTTCTCCCATCCGAGGAGCTCGGAGACGAGGGGCGGGAAGCCGAGGGTGTTGGTCTTCACGCCGCCCTGCAGCCAGTCGCCGTTGGCGATGCCGGGGGTCAGCACGCGGTATGTCTGATACCAGTTGTTGATGTTCTGGTTGCCGAGTGCTCCCCATGATGCGCGGAGCTTCAGCTGGCCGCAGACGTCTGCGTAGTCTTCCCAGAATTTCTCGTTGGCGATGTTCCATCCGAGAGATACGGAGGGAAGCCAGATCCAGCGGCGGTTGCTGCGGAAGCGCGATGTGCCGTCGTAGCGGAGGTTCACCTCTGCGAGGTAGCGGCTGTCGTAGCTGTAGTTGATGCGGCCGAAGAAGCCGGCGGTGTCCCATTCGTTGCGGGCGCCGTTGACGCTCGGTGTCACCTCGTTGCCGTCGTAGTCCATGCCGTTGGTGAGGTCCACTACCGGGTGGAGGGGATCAAGCACGCCGTTGCGCTGCAGGCCATACACGAGCTGCTTCATGTTCTCGGTCTGGAAACCGAGCATCACGTGGAAGTCGTTCTTCTCGGCGAGTGTCCAGTTGTAGTTGGAGTAGATGTTCACGTTGAAGAAGTTCTCCTTCTTGTAGTCCTCATGCACGTTGCTGCCCTTGTCGTAGGCGTAGGGCTGCCCTGCGACGTCGTGGTTGTATGTCACGAGCTTGTCCCAGTGGCGTGTGGCGGAGAGCACGTTGTAGTTGAGCTCGGCGTGGATGTCCCATCCTGCGAGGGGGTTGAACACGAGCTCGAGCTGATGCGTGTTGCGGTCGGTCTGGGTGATGTCCTTGCCGGCGGTGGCGAGGCCGAGGGCGGGCGACGGGGAGTCGTAGTAGTAGCCGTTGTCGTCATAGAGGGGCAGTGTAGGCCAGCCCTGACGGCCGATGGTCTGATAGAGGTTGTCGGTCAGTGTGGCGGGGCGCTCGAAGTCGACGCGTGTCCAGCGGCCGTTGTAGCCGAGTTTCATCCAGGGGAAGATCTGGGCCGTGAAGCGGCCGTTGATCATATACTGCTTCTTGTCGTTCTTGCCGATGCGGAGGTCGCCGTCCTGGTTGGAGAAGTTGCCTGAGAAGTAGTAGGTCACCTTCTCTGTGCCGCCCGATACCGAGAGGTTGTGTTCCTGCGAGAAGTTGCTTCCCTTGAAGATCTCGTGATACCAGTCGACGTTGGCGTTACCCCAGGCGTAGCCGTCCTGCCAGTAGCCGTTGGTGTTGGCCGGCAGCACGCTGGTGATCTCGCCGTTGTAGTATTTGATGATGTTGTCGAGGTGCTCGCCGGAGAAGTTGGGGCTCCAGCCGTCGGTGTTCATACAGCCGTCGTTGAAGTATGACACGAAGGGCACCGACTCCATGGTGTGGGCCAGGTTGATCGGGCTTGCCCAGCGGAAGGAGTTCTGATAGTTGATGGTGGCTTTGCCGCTCTCGCCCTTCTTGGTGGTGATGAGGATCACACCGAAAGGAGCGCGCGAACCGTAGATCGATGCAGCTGCGGCGTCCTTGAGCACGGATACCGAGAGCACGTCCTGCGGGTTGAGGGTGTTGATGTCGCCTTCCATGCCGTCGATGAGCACGAGCGGAGAGCCGCTTGAGCCGTCGCCGATCGTACCGTTACCGCGGATGTTGATCGAGGGGTTGGTGTCGAGGGCACCGTTGCCGAGGTTGATCTGGAGGCCCGGCACTGCGCCCTGGAGTGCTACCGCCACGTTGTTGAGCGGGCGGTCGTTGAGCAGCTTGGTGTCTACGGTGCTCACGGATCCGGTAAGGTTCACTTTCTTCTGTGTGCCGAAACCTACCACAACCACCTCGTCGAGAAGGTCGCTCTTCTCTTTCATGAAGATGGTCATGTCGGTCGAGGCCTTGGCCTCAGCCTGCTCGTAGCCGATATAGCTCACCACGATGGTGGAGCCTGCCGGCACCTTGAGCGAGAAGCGGCCGTCGATGTCGGTGGCTACAGCGTTGGAGGGTTTCCCTTTTTCCATTACTGTGGCGCCGATCAGCGGGCCGGCGGCGTCTTCTACGACGCCCGAGGCGGTGATGACTGCTTGCCCGGCCTGAGCCATGGGCAATGGACTGGCTGTTGCGAAGGCGCTGGGAGCCGCGGCGAGCAGACCGAGGCAAGCCAGTGCTGAGCCCAGCAGTCGCTTGTCATTGATTAATTGAAAATGATTCATAAGGTTGTTATGTTGGTTAACAGGTTGTTGTTGTCTCTTTGGGTTGATTTCAGGTGATCGTCATGATGCCGGCTTCCGGCGGCATTTTGCCATCGCTGCCCTGCTTCACTGATTGAGTCTTTCGTTCGTGTTTAAATTTTTAATCAGATGTTAAAATTCGTTAAATATAGTTAAGTGGCAGAATGACCTTGATTTTTGCCATTTTCTTCAAAACGTCTATCAGTCAGGGATGTCGGCTGCCGTAGTTCTCTCAATCTCTTGAATTTCAAAAGAAACTGCCGCTTCCGGCCATCCTTGTGGTGCGTCTTTTAAGAGAAATTCACTAAAAATTTAAAAAATTTAATTGAATTCCGCTTGAATATGATAAAAATCAATCTCGGATTGCCATACGTCTGAAAATCAGACTGTCAATTAAAGATTAAGGTCGTTTTCCGGTCATCTTGCCCCGAAAGGTATCGATGACAAAGGCAAAGATAGATATTTCATTTCAATTGTGCAAATGTCGCCGGCCTGCCCTCTGCGGTTGACAGATGACAGGCCGGCGCTTTTAACATTTGCATATTTGTGCTTCCGACGGTTATTCGAAGTGAATCCTGGCTTTGCGTATCACTTTCCAGCAGCCATCCTCGAAGATGGCGGTGCCCTGCGAGTCGGTCACTATCCTCGTGGCCTCTCCGGGGCGGTCGAGGTCGGGTCCGGTGCAGGCTCCCTCCAGCGATTCGGCGGGTGTCAGCAGCGCGAGCTCCCACACCGTGGGGTCGGAGGCCACCTTGAACGATCCGGCATAGCCGTCGCTGGTGTCGAGCGTGAAGATGGAGTGGCCGGGGCTGAGCTGGCGGTCGGCACGCATGAAGATTCCCTTGGCGTTGGCGCGGCCGAGATATATGACGCGGCCCGGGCGCTGACGGCTGACAGGCGCGGCTTCGGGTCGCGGCGCGGCGGCTGCCGGAGCCGCGGGCTCGATGCGGGTCGGTTCCACACGCGCCGGCGCCGGCGCTGCCGAGGCGGCCATGGCGTTGATGGCGGCTTCCATCTCGCTGATCCTGGCGTTGGCGGCCGTGAGGCGGGTGCGCAGGTCGGCGGTCTCGGCCACGAGGGCCTCCATGTCGCGCTTGATGGCCTGGTTCTCTTTCAGCAGTGTCTCGTTTTTGGCCGATAGCTGGGAGAGGTCGGCGTTCTTGGCGGCGAGCGTGGCGGCGAATTTCTCGCGCATCTCCCTATGGGAGGCGTTGTCGGCCACAGGCGCGGGCTCACGCCGCGAGCCCTCCTCCTCGTTACGGCGCATCACCTTCGAGGCGAAGCCCACGAGCCATATCACGACTCCCACCAGCACGGCGAGCACCACGACATATATCCATGTGTGACTGCTCTCCCTGTTGTCGTCGGGAGTCTCGGCGCCTGCGGTCTCGGTCACGGGGGCCGGTGCCGGAGCCATGGCGGCGGTGGTGTCGGTTGCTGCGGGAGCGGCGGTTGCCTGAGGTGTGGCGGCTGCGTCGGTAGCTGCCGGCTGCGGCGTGGCGGCTGCCGGTGTCTCCTCCTTGGCTGGCTCCGGCTTGGCCGGTGTCTCCTTAACGGGCTGCGGAGCGGCCACAGTCATCCTGCCGATGTTTTTCCTCACGCGGGCGCGGGCTATGCGTCCCTTCTCGGAGAGGCCCGGCGACTTGAAGAAGGTGTCGCTCCAGTAGGCCGTGAGCTTCTGCTTGTCCCAGGAGGCGTAGTCTCCGGGCGTCCTGACGCTCTTGAATGCCTTGAGGTTCTCTTTCTCCTTAGGCTTGAGCTTCTTCTCGAGCTCGGCCATCGAGGTGGCCTTGAATTCATCGAGATAGCCGGAGCCGTCGTTGGCGTAGCGGAGATAGGCCTGGGCGGCTATCGTGCGTGCCTCCTCCATCTCGCGGTCGGTCACGGCCGATGCGCCCAACGGAATCATCAATTGCAACAGAAGAAGCAGTGTGAGGTAAGATATTCGTTTCATTCTGCAAAATTAATAAAAAACTTAATATAATGTTGTCAGGGGCGTCGCAGACGGGCCACCGGTATGCCGAGGCGGTCGCGGTATTTCGCCACCGTGCGCCGCGAGATGTCGTAGCCCATGCTCTCCATCTCCTGGCGTATCTTCTCGTCGCTCAGCGGGTGGAGCTTGTCTTCACCGTCAACGATCTTGCATATCTCCGCCTCGATCTTGCGGTTGGTGAGCACGTCGCCCTCCTCGCCGTCGTCCTCTCCCTCGCCGCGCGGAGCCTCGCTCTTGGCGTCGGAGAAGAAGAAACGGAGCGGGAAGTTGCCCGCCGGCGTCGCCACATATTTATTATTGGTGGCGCGCGACACCACTGATATGTCGAGACCGGTCATATTGCTGATGTCCTTGATCATCATCGGCTTCAGCCGGAAGACGTCGTCGGTGAGGAAATAATCCTTCTGGATGTCGACGATGGCCGTCATCACCGCCATCATCGTCTGCTGGCGCTGCGAGAGGATCTTGATGAAGTCGCGGGCCTCGCGGTAGCGCGACACTATGAACTCGCTTCCCTTGCGGCGTGCGCGCGACAGATGCTCCAGGTCGGCCATCGCCTCCGAGAAGCTGCGCTCGATGCGCAGCTCCGGTATGCGGTTGTTGATGGTGATCTGCAGCTCGTCGCCCTCCGGCCACACTATGAAGTCGGGCACTATGACGTTGGAGGCCTCGCTTTCGTTGCTCAGGGCGCTCCCGGGCTTGGGGTTGAGTCTGCGGATCAGCGCCAGGGCCTTCTTGATGTCGGTCTCGTTGTGGTGGAGGGCCGAGATGAGGCGGTGGATATGCTTCTTGGAGAAGGCGTCGAAGTTGGAGTCGATGATTTCGATGGCGATGTCGCGCTGCGGCGACGGCTTGAGGCGCCGCAGCTGCAGCAGGAGGCATTCCCGGAGGGAGTCGGCGCCGATGCCGGCGGGGTCGAGACCCTTCACCACATCGAGGGCCTCCGAGGCCTGTTCGGGCGTCACGTCGAGCCCCTCGCTGAAGGCCATGTCGTCGATGAGGTTGTGGAGCGGGCGGCGCAGGTAGCCGTTGGAGTCGAGGCTTCCGATGATGAAGCGCGCGGCGCTCTCCACCTTGGCGTCGAGTCTCTTCTCCGAGAGCTGGAGCAGCAGCGAGTCGTAGAGCGACTCGCCGGGATTGGCCTGCGTGTATTCCACCGGCGCCTCCCCCTGCTGTTGCTGACGCCACCAGCGGGGCTGGCTCTCGACGGGCGCGGCAGGCGGCTCGGCCTCTTCCGCGATGCCGAGCGCCGGATTGTCTTCAAGTTCCATCTCCACAGCCTGTTCCACCTCCTGGGCGTTATATTCGAGCATTCTCACATAGCGCAGCTGCTGCTGTGTGAGACGCAGCCCGAGCTGCTGCTGGAGTCCTAAGTGTTGGTGTTGCGACATGGTGACTGTTTATGTTTCACAATGCGAAATTACTACTTTTTTGCGTCTGCTCTGCAAAATTGGGGGTGAAAAATTGGTGGGATAATAAAATTTGCTTAATTTTGCACCTTGAATCACAGATACAACCATAAAATTAAAACATGGCATCCGACAACAAACAGCCGCAGGAAGAGACGGCTATCGACAACCTGAACTCGCATCTGACATCGGCCGGCGAGAAAATCGCCTCCAACAAGAAGATAATATTCTGGGGCGTAGGCGCCATCCTCGTGGTGGGCTGCTTTGTGCTCAGCTACCTTTTCATATTCCGCAACCCACACATCAACAAGTCGTTTGAAGCCTACAATGCCGTGGAGATCACAGCCCAGGGCAACGACTCCATAGCAGCCGCCGAATATAAGAAGGTGGCCGACGAATACAAGCGCGACGACGCCGGCAATCTCGCCGCTCTCAGCGCCGGCGAATCGCTCTACAATCTCGGCAAATACCAGGAGGCCGCCGAATACCTGAAGCGTTTCGACTCCGACGACCCCGTGCTCGCCGCCAATGCCGCCGTGCTCGCCGCTGACTGCTACGTCAACCTCAAGAAATATCCCGAGGCGCTCGAATGGCTCCAGAAGGCCGTGCGCACCGCCAACGCCAATCCCCAGATCGTGCCGAGAGCCCTTCTCAAGGAGGCAAACATCTACGACGAGCTCAAGCAGTATGACAAGGCGCTCGACTGCTACACGGTGATCAAGACCGATTTCCCGCAGTTCCAGCTCGGCAACGGCGTCTCGATCGATGCCTACATCGAGCGCGAGAACAGCCGTCTCGGCAAGTAATCTCCGGCAGGCCTTGACGCCTGCTTCCGCAAAGTAGAAAAATTTCCATAAAATAATAAAACACCCTTTGCTTATTTATGGTAAAAGGCGACATCTGCGAGGTGCCGCCTTTTATTATTCCCTTCAGCCGGGAGCCGTCGTCTCGTCGACAAGATATACGATGCTCTCATACGGGCGGTTCATCGTGTCGGCCATCGAGATCTCGCATGTGCGCGCCAGCGAATAGCAGCCGTCGAACGTGCGTCCCTCGATTTCACGCCTTTCGTCGCGGACGGCGGAGCGCGCCACTTCCGGGAAGATGAAGCCGCGGTCGCCGGCCGCTCCGCAGCAGTATCCGTTGCGGGGCACCGTCACCTCCTCGGCGCATGCCCGGGCCACATCCGCCATCGCCTCGCCGACTCCCATTATGCGCGAGGCGCATGTGGGATGGAGAAGCACGCTGTGCTTCTTCCTGCCGACCTTAAGCCTTGGCAGCGCGTCGTCGCGGAGCCATAGCGTGATGTCTTTGATTTTCAGCGCCGCGTATTTCTTCTTGTTCTCTTCCGTGAACAGATTCCCGTTTTTGCCGAGCTCCAGCAGCGTGTGGGTGCAGGATGTGGTGTCGCACACTATCGTTATCCTGCCGCCGTCGGTCATGGCGTAGAATTCCTCCACCGTCTTGTTGGCCGTGATCTTCTGCCCCTCGGGGTCTCCCTTGTGTTCCCATATCTGCGAGCAGCAGAGGCCGTGGACGGCGCGTGGCACCGCCATGCGTATGCCGGCGCGGTCGGCGATACGCAGCATCACCGTGATCTGGTCGTCCTTGCCGAGCGAAGACGCGCCGAAGATGCGCGTCACGCACGCCGGGAAGTAGATTATGTCGGGATCGGAAAGCTCTCTGTAGTGCATCTTGGCCGGCATCGGGAAATGCTTCGACCAGTGGGGAGTCTGGCGGTATAGCCGGTGAAGGAAATCGGAGGCCCAGATCAGCGGATAGGGCGATATCACCTTCTGGGTGGCCACAGCCACCTTGAGCACCCCGCGTATTGCGGTCTCGGCAGCGCCGTAACGGGAGGCGGAGGCCGTAAGGACCTTGTCGAGGATTCCCGGATTGGAGCGCTCCCTCACGGCGTCGGTCACCACCCCGGTGTTGATGCCCATAGGGCAGGGCAGCTGGCATGAGCCGTCGCTGCAGCATGTGTCGGCGCCGATGTAGGCATATTCCTTCTCCAGGCCTTTGCCGGGAGCGCGGGCAATGACGCGGCGTGCCTGCAGGCGCTGTCGCGGAGTCAGCGTGATGTCGCGCGAGGGGCACACATGCTCGCAGTAGCCGCATTCCATACACTTGTCGGCGAGCCCGTAGCCGAGACCCTCCCCGAAGAGGTCCATGCTCTTGAGGGGCTTGATGAAGGCTTCCGGATCGCTGTTGATGATCACGCCGGGATTGAGGATGCCTGCGGGATCGGCGAGCTTCTTGAGGCGGCACATAAGGGCGTAGATGTCGTCGCCCCATTCGCGGGCCACGAAGGGCGCTATCGCGCGTCCGGTGCCGTGCTCGCCTTTCAGCGAGCCGTTGAGCGAGAGCACGTGGCTTACGAATTCCTCCATGAAGTTTCTGAATCTCGATATCTCCTTCTCGCTGTCGATGAGGGTGGTGACGAGCGGATGGATGTTGCCGTCGCGGGCGTGGCCGAATATCGCGCCGTCGTAGCCATGGGTGGCGAACAGCCGCTGCACACCCTCCACCAGGCTGTCGAGACGCTCCACCGGAGCGGCCACATCCTCGAGGATGACCGTGGCCCCGGGCTTGCGCACCCCGGCCACGCACGGGAACACTCCGTCGCGTATCTGCCAGAGCCTCGCCCTCCCGGCCACTGTGGTGGTGAAGGGGTCGAGGTGTATCAGTTTCCTCACTTTTCTGATCTCGGTGGTGAGCGTGGCGATCTTCTCCGCCAGCTCCTCCGGATTTCCGGCTCCGTAGTCGATGAGCATGGCCGTCGTGCCCGCGGGCATGTCGGGAGCGAGGCCCTGCGTCGAGCGCAGCGAGGCATAGTCCATCATCTCCACGGCCAGCGCGCCGGTCTCTCCGAGCCATGCCGCGGAGGCCGCGGCCGATGTCACGTCGGGAAAATAGAGCAGGGTGGAGGTATATGTCTCGTAGAGGGGCAGCGTGTCGAGCTCGGCGGATATTATATATGCGAGCGTGCCCTCGCTGCCGATCAGCACGTGGGCGAAGATGTCGAGCGGGTCGGAATAGTCCACGAAAGAGTTCATGGCATAGCCCGTCACGTTCTTGATGCTGTATTTCTCCTTTATCCTGTGGAGCATCTCGGGGTCGGCGAGGATCTCGCCCCGTATGTCGAGCAGCCCGCGGCATAGCTCCTTCTCCTCCTCGGCGAAGCGCCGGCGGTCGGCGGCCGACGCCGTGTCGTAGCGGTGGCCGTTGGCGAGCATGAATTCGATGGAGTGTAGCGTGTGGTATGAATTGTAGCGTACGCCGGCGGTCATGCCGCTGCTGTTGTTGGATAGGATGCCGCCCATCATGGCGGCCTGCGACGATGCCGGGTCGGGCCCTATGCGGTGGTGATGCGGCTTCAGGATCTCGTTGACCTGCCGCGCCGTGAGTCCGGGCTGAAACCATATGCGCCGTCCGCCGTCGCGCACTTCATAGTCGCGCCATTGCGTGCGGAGCTCGCATATGATGCCGCTTCCCACGGTCTGCCCCGACAGCGACGTGCCTCCGGTGCGGAAGGTGACCCCGAGGCCGTATTCCCGTGCCGTGTCCATCACGAGCCTTACCTCGTCGGCAGTGGAGGGTCGCGCCACGCACTCGGGCCTGATGTCGAAATATGAAGCGTCGCGGGCGTAGATCTCACGC
This sequence comes from uncultured Muribaculaceae bacterium, assembly GCA_947626355.1. Classification (GTDB taxonomy): domain Bacteria; phylum Bacteroidota; class Bacteroidia; order Bacteroidales; family Muribaculaceae; genus Lepagella. The sequence goes on along the minus strand of CANQRV010000005.1, from coordinate 79,354 downwards.
CAGAGATCGGTCGATAATACCTTGTCCGCTCCGAGAAGGGCCCGGAGACGGTCGGTTGCTGGATGATTGTCTGCCATGCGGATGATGGCGCCGGTTGGCGGCGCCTTGATATCTTAACAATCGCGGTGACGTTTTGATTACACGCGCCCGGCAACATTTGACATTGCGGCGCGTTAATAATAAAAATCCTTTTAATAAGTCATTATAATGCCTCGCATGCTCCTTATCGTCGACCCGCAGGTTGACTTCATTACCGGTTCGCTGCCGGTGCCCGGTGCCGAGAAAGCCATGAACTCGCTTGCCGGATATATCCTCCGTAACCGCAGCCGATACAGTATGATCGTGGTCACCGCCGACCACCATCCCGCCGACCACTGCTCGTTCAGGAAGCAAGGAGGCCCGTGGCCGACGCATTGCGTGGCGCATAGCGATGGCGCCTCGATATGGCCTCCCCTCGCCAAGGCCATCGACATGAGCTGTATCCCGATGCTCGCCCTCGGCAAGGGACGTGATTCCGATTGCGAGCAGTATTCCGCTTTTGACGACCCCATGAACGTCGATATCATGAGCCTGAACATCGATTCCCTCTCCATCGACCGCATCGACATCTGCGGCCTCGCCGGCGACGTGTGCGTGAGGGAGACGCTCAAACAGGGTGTGGCCTTGTTCGGAAGGGGGCTGTTTCACGTCTTGCCGCAGTTCTCGCCGAAAATCAATCCTGAGGTGGCTATAGCCGATGACCTCGAATATTTCCGCGACTACCCGATCATAACCAGTTTCACCGACGACGACCTCTATAAATTCACCATGTGTTGCGCGATTATCGACAATTTCCCCAGGGCGCAGGTGAAATACAGGTTCTTCGACCGCGACGACACGGTCTATCCGCCGGGTTTCGCCGCCGACGTGATGCGTCAGCTCAGGTATCTTGAGGAGGTGACAATCACCGACGAGGAGATTGATTTCATGAAGAGGCGGTGTGGCTACATCCCACACTGGTTCTACAACTTCCTGAAGGGCTATCGCTACGACCCGGGCATGGTCAGAGCCGAGCAGGACGCCGAAGGACATCTCCATATCGAGATAGAGGGAGGATGGAGCGATGCCGTGCTCCTTGAGGTTAAGCTCCTCGCCATAGTCTCCGAGCTCTACAATATGCGCACAGGCCGTCTCCACGACATCGATTATCCCGACTTCGCGGGCAGGTCGGCCGGCAAGGCGTTCCGCCTGATCAGGGGCGACTGCCGCTTCAGCGATTTCGGCACCCGGAGGCGTGCCTCCTTCAAGGCGCAGGATGTGGCGGTGAAGTCAATGTCGAATGTCAGCCGCGAATCCGACGGCCCCGGGGCTTTTGTGGGCACAAGCAATGTGTATCTCGCAATGAAACACGACCTTGTTCCGGTCGGGACGATGGCGCATGAATTCATCAGCGCTATCGCCGGCATGTTTGGCCCGCAGATGGCCAACCACCTCGCCATGCAGGCCTGGTCGGCCACCTACCGCGGCGCCCTCGGCACCTTCCTCTACGACACTTACGGATGGGATATATTCAGCCTCAATTTCTCGGAGGATTTCGCCAATATGTTCAAGGGACTGCGTGTCGACAGCGGCGACAACCGCCATGAGCTCGACCTCATAGTGGAGAAATACCGCTCGCTCGGCATCGACTCCCGCACGAAGCAGGTGGTCTTCAGCAACGCGCTCTCCACCGACAGCGCCCTTGAAATACAGAAATATGCCTGCGACAAATGCATGCCATCCTACGGCATTGGCACGCATTTCACAAATGATTTCCCGGGAATCAGGCCGCTGAATATCGTGATCAAGCTCGTGGCCGTCAAGATCACCGAGTCGTGGACCTTCTACAATCCCACCTGCAAGCTCAGCGAGGATGAGGGCAAGCACACCGGCGATCCCGAGGTGGTGAGGCGCTTCAAGGAAATCCTGCATCTCCCTGACCATCTTATCCAAAGAGCATTAACTGACTTGCAGGGACGTGCCTCCGGCACGTTTCCCACCGACTCCATCGGCAAGAATCCTTCTGACTCGCTGGCCATTGAAACATGCCGAAGGCATGTCCCTACTTAAGACTCTTCACTCTTCACCCTTGACTCTTAGCAGTCACAGCCGCTGCCCCAGCCAGTAGCCGAACGAGCAGCTGAAAAGCCCGAAAAACACCGTGCACGCTGCAAACACCACATATGCCGTCGCGTGGCCGTTCTCCAGATACTTCACACAGTCGAGGGTAAACTCGGCGAATGTCGAGAATCCCCCGCAGAACCCCGTCATCGTCAGCATGGTGAATGCCGTCTTGTCGTAGAAGCTCCAGGGACTCACCACCAGGAGGCCTGCCAGTATGCCTATTATCAGACACCCCAGCGTGTTGATCACGAGCGTGGCCAGTCCCAGCCATATCCCGGTGGGATGAATGGCTGTCTCTATCAGAAGGCGGCACACCGCGCCGAGCCCTCCCGCGCCGAATACCAGCACTATCTTTAGCCAGATGCTCATAGCTGTTGCGAATACATGACGGTTGCAGATGCAGGGAGCGGGGGAGCTCCCTCATAGTCTCCAACATGACAGAGCCTGCCAATGTTCACTCCCGAAGTCCGCTGCCTCGCCATCTCGCCATCTCTTCCTGAGTGGCGGGCATAAAAAAGCAGACGTCTTTCACAAGAAGTCTGCGCGGTGCGAATCAAAAAATAATTTCTACAAACCTAACATAAATGAATCATTCAGTCATAATGCTTTGATGCTTTCGAGAGAGTCGTCTGCATCCCTTTGCTAATTTTTGCGAATCAATCTTCTTTACCTTTTTTACCATGGTAACGTCTATTCTGGGTAATGTCGTGGCGCCTCGGCGCCGTCGGTCTGTTCTTCCGACGATGCAAAATTATATCAGGCAGGCTTCAAATGCAAGCTATGTAGTAGGATTGTAGCGCGAATGTAGACCTGTAAAAGCTTAAAGTGCATAATATCAACGAAACACAAATATGGAATGTAGACAGGCCTGTAGACGTCATCTACCCAGATTTCTGACGTTTTCATCGAAATTGTCGCGGTCGATGGCCTTGTTTCGCATCTTGGTGCGGTAATTATAGACGGTGCTGGTGGAGTAGCGGAGTATCTGGGCTATCCTCGCGCTCTCGTCGATGCCGAGCCTCACGAAGGCATGTATGCGCAGCTCCGGAGTGAGTGTGCCGGGCTTCTCCACCACGATTTTCTTCTCGGGGCGCAGCAGCGAGTTGATGCTGTCGACGAAGTCGGGGAATATGTCGAGCAGCGTCCGGTCGAAGGTCTCATAGAGCTTGTCGTCGTCCTGCTCCGGCACCCTGCCGTTGTTGAGCGACTTCAGGAGCTCGTCGGTCTTGCCGGCCTCTATCTTGCGTGTCACCGAGTTGGTGAGATGGTCGAGGCGTGAGGCGTAGGAGGAGCAGAGCCCGATGAAGTTGGCGATGTAAGAGTCTTTCACACGGTCGACGGCCTGGAGCTTCCGCTGGGAGGCGTGAACCTTGCGCACCTGGAGGATGAGGAAGGCCGAGAGGGTGGCGCATGCCACCAGAAGCAGCGTGGCGATGATGATGCAGATGCGCAGGAATCGCGTAGAGGTGTCGATCTGGTCGCGGTATGCCTCGTCGATTACCGGGGCGAGCATCCCGGTGGTGGTCATCCTCATGCGGAGGTTGCCCTGGTTGCTGATGTCCATGGCGTGGTTGATGAAGCGGAAGGCACAGTCGATCTCGCCGTGGGTGTAGAGCCAGTTGGCGAGTGCGGGGAGCGAGAGCCCCTCGTTGGTGCAGTTGTAGATGTCGCCCATCGCCGACTTGGCGAGATTGGCGGCATACATCTTCTCGTTGCCCTGGTTGCGGAAGACCTCGGCCAGCTGGTATGCGCTCATGGCGTAGAGGCGGCTGTGCTCCGGCAGGTCGGCCATCAGGGAGTCGAGGGCTGTCCTGGCCTGCGCGTATCGCCCCTGGTCTACGAGGCGCTCGCCGCGCAGGAAGCGGGCGAAGCTGTCGCCGGCGGGCAGCGTCCTCATCAGCGAGTCGTCGTATTCCATCGACCGGCGCCTGTAGAGCTCATGGAGGCCGGGGTCTTCCACTGTATATTGCGCCAGATATGCGTAGCAGGTGCGTCCCGTGCGCCACAGCTCGATTCGGGTGTCGGCGCCCATCGGTGTCTGCGAGAGGGAGTCGAGGGTCTTGAGCGCCACGGAGAAGAGTCCCGCCGAGCTCAGGGCGTCGACCATCGCCAGGCGGCTGCGCGTATCGGCGTCGCTCCGGCCGCTCCCCGGCGCCAGCGCTATGGCTTCCCGGGCGTATCTGAGCGCGGAGTCGGAGTTCATCTGCCGGTATTCCTCGCTCAGACGGCATGCCGCCTGCCACGCCGCCGAGCTGTCGGCCGGCCTTTGCGCCGACCGGCGCAGCGAGTCGAGGCTCCTGAGCCTTCCGCGCTGGTAGGTCGCTGCATTGTCGATCACGTGGAGGAGCTCGGCCATTTCCTTTTCCGGCATGTCGGCGCTTCCTTCCCCGCGGCTGCATGAGGCATGCCAGCCTCCCGTCAGGATGCCGGCTACGGCTATGGCAGCCAGTAGTTTCTTCTTTCCCATCTTTGATGTCGGTAGCCCTGGTTTGTAGATTATGTGGTTTAGGTCCGGCTACTTTCCTGCAAAATTAATAAAATTTGATTGTTTGGTCAATTTCAACTAATTTTGCATCTGTTTTGCGCCAATGGGCGCCTTATCATACCGTTATGCCAAGCAATGAATATCATATAACGAGGTTCTCCAGCGGGCTGCGTCTTGTGGTGTGGCCTCTGCAGGGGCGCGTCTCCTATATCGGGGCCGTGGTCAACGCCGGCAGCCGCGACGAGGGCGACGACCGGCAGGGCCTTGCCCATTTCGTGGAGCACACCATATTCAAGGGCACCGGCTCGCGCTCTTCCCTCGAGATTTCCAGCTGCATGGAGGAGGTGGGCGGCGAGCTCAACGCCTATACCTCCAAAGACGAGACCGCCATCTACACCAACGCTCCCGCAGGACATGCGGATAGGGCTATAAGCCTGATCGCCGACCTCGTGTCTGACTCCCGCTTCCCCGAGGCCGAGCTCGCCAAGGAGCGCGAGGTTGTGGTGGAGGAGATCAACAGCTATCTCGACAGCCCCGCCGACTCCGTCTTCGACGAGTTTGACGAGCGCATCTTCGAGGGGTGCGGACTCGCCCACAACATCCTCGGCACTCCCGAGAGCGTCCGCATGCTCACGGGCGCCGACTGCCGCGACTTCATCGACACTTTCTACGCTCCGTCGAACATGACGGTCTACGCCGCCGGGCCCGACGACCCCGAGCGCATCGCCCGCCTCGTGGAGGATGCCTTCTCACCGCTCAACCGCCCGGCGCCGTTTCTCGCCAACGACACTCCGGCCTACGTGGAGCCCTTTTCCGAGGTGGAAGACGACGACAACCACCAGGCAAACACCGTGGTGGGACTCCCCGTCTTCGGGTGCCACGACCCGCGCCGTCCGGCCCTGCTGATGCTCAACAACTATCTCGGAGGCCCCGGCATGAACTCACGCCTCAACCGCGAGCTCCGCGACAACCACGGCTACGTATATGCCGTCGACAGCTCCGTCAACTTCTACCGCGACTGCGGGCTGCTGTCGATATATTTCGGATGCGACACAGCGAATGTCGACAAGTGCCTGCGCATCGTCTACGACGAGCTCGACCGCCTCGCGCAGAGGCGTTTCGACCCCGACACATTCGAGAAGATGCGCCGGCAGTATTGCGGCCAGCTCCTCGTGGCCACCGACAACCATGAGAACTACGCCATGTCGCTGGCCAAGGGGCTCCTCTACCATGACGTGGTGATTGACACCGACGCCATCATCGACAGCCTCATGCAGACCACTCCCGACGACATCCTCGAAGTGGCGCAGCTCCTCGCCGCATCGAAGTCGTCGCGCCTCACCCTCTCATAATCAGCGTTATGAAAATAGGAAATATAGATTTCGGAGAGCGCCCGGTGCTACTCGGGCCGATGGAAGACGTCACTGACCCCTCCTTCCGCCTCATATGCCACGAGCAGGGAGCCGCCCTCGTCTACACCGAGTTTGTATCGGCGGAGGCGCTGGTGCGCAACATCAACTCCACCACCCGCAAGCTCACCATTGATGAGCGCGAGCGCCCCGTGGCCATCCAGATCTACGGCCGCGACCCCGACGCCATGGTGGAGGCCGCCCGCATGGTGGAGGAGGCACGCCCCGATATCCTCGACATTAATTTCGGCTGCCCCGTCAAGAAGGTGGCTTCGAAGGGCGCCGGCGCCGGCATGCTCCGCGACATACCCAAGATGCTCGACATCACGCGCCGGGTGGTCGACGCCGTGAAGATTCCCGTCACCGTGAAGACCCGTCTCGGATGGGACTGCGAGAACAAAATCATCACCGACCTCGCCCCGCGCCTCCAGGACTGCGGCATCGCCGCCCTTACCGTCCACGGACGGACCCGCTCGCAGATGTACACCGGCCAGGCCGACTGGACACTCATCGGGCGCCTCAAGGAGATGCCGGAGATACATATCCCGATCATCGGCAACGGCGACATCACCACCCCGCAGCAGGCCGCCGACGCCTTCGACCGCTATGGTGTGGACGCCGTGATGATAGCACGCGGAGCCATCGGTGCTCCCTGGATCTTCTCGGAAGTCAACTCCTATCTGCGTGACGGGGCAGTGGCTACCGCCACCGACGCGGAGAAGTTCGCCCTGCTGCGCCGCCAGATCCGCGAGAGCATCGACCGTATCGATGAATACCGAGGCATCCTCCACATACGCCGCCATCTCGCCGCCACGCCCCTCTTCAAGGGTATCCCTAATTTCCGCGAGACGCGCATAAGGCTGCTGCGCGCCGACACCGCCGACGAGCTCGAGGCGATACTTCAGGAGGTGGAGAGAAATTTTTTCGGCATGGCATGAAATTTTCAGCGCCTGTGCCGTTAAATAATATATTGGAAAACTATTTTGAAATATCCGGTTTTCTGACTGAACGCCGGATGTCTGTTTAAAATCGGATATGATGAAGCATGTTTCGCTTATCGCGTTTGTATTGATATCCATGCTGGGCCTCGAATGCGGCGCCCAGGAGCGTACGCGTGTATATACGAGGGAGATCGGCCAGTTTGACCGGCTGAAGGTGATCGACGATGTCAATGTGGTCTATCGCTGTGAGGCTGACTCCACGGGACTCGCCGTCTTCGAGGGGGAGCCGGAGTTTGAAGACGCCTTCATCTTCACGCTCAAGGACGGCCAGCTGAAGGTGCAGGTCAACACCGAGGATGTGGGTCACCCGCGCCTTCCGACCCTCTATCTATACAGCGATTTCCTGACGTTTGTGGAGAACACCTCCAACTTCACCACCCATGTGCAGACCATGGCCTCGTGTGCGGAGTTCAAGGCCGTCGAGATGGGCAACGGTACCGTGACAGTGGACGACGTGCGCGCCAACAAGGTGACGGCCGTGCTCAACACCGGCAACGGCACCATCAATGTCTCCGGCACCTGCCACGACGCCTCTTTCCGCATGATTGGCACCGGCCTCATACAGGCCGACCGCCTGAAGGCCGACCGCGTGAAGTGCAGCATCCTCGGCAGCGGCTCCATTGGCTGCTGGCCCCTCGAGTCGCTCAGCGTCAAGGGTATCGGCTCTACTAAGATCTACTATAAGGGCGACCCGAAGGTGAAGAAGACCGGCGGCGGCAAGCTCTTCCCGATTCCCGAGATGCGCGAGACGGAATACACCGTCGACGACGGCAATGCTCCGGCTGCTGCTCATGATGAGGATGAAGACGCCGATGACGCCGACACCGATGACGAGGCCGTGAGCGATGAGCTCGATGAGTGACGCCGGTTCTCCGGATGGGGGAGGCCTGAAGCTCGCCACGGCCCGTACCCTTAAATGGAACGCTATCGACCGGGTGGCGAGCCAGCTGCTATACGCGGGCGTCGGCATAGTGCTCGCCAATGTGCTCTCGAAAGAGGATTTCGGCCTCGTAGGGGCACTTGTCGTTTTCCAGGCTTTCGCCATCCTCTTCGTCGACAGCGGCTTCGGCGCCGCGCTCCTCCAGAAGAAGAACCCCGACGACCGCGACTATTCCACCGTCTTCTGGTTTAACCTCGCCGTCAGTGTGGCCGTCTACCTTCTGCTGTGGCTGTCGGCGCCGGCGATTGCCGCCATATTCCAAGGCGACGAGCGCCTGATTCCCCTCTCGAAGGTGATGTTTCTCACTTTCGTCATCAACGGCCTCTCGATCGTGCAGACCAACCGGCTGATGAAGCGCATGGACGTCAGGCAGATCGCTATCGCCAACACAGTGGCGCTCGTGGTGTCGGGTGTGCTCGGCGTCTGCCTCGCCCTCGGCGGTTTCGGTCCCTGGGCTCTCGTCTGGCAGTCGGTGGCCAATGCCGCCGTAAAGACAGCCTGGCTGTGGGTCACGGGTCACTGGCGCCCGGGTGCCTTCTCTATCGACTCCCTCAAGGGTATGTGGCGCCTCGGCCTGAGCGTCTTCTCCTCGTCGATGCTCAATACCCTCTTCCTCAATGTCTACTCATTCGTGATCGGCGCCTTCTACAGTCTTTCGTCGCTCGGCATATACTCGCAGGCCGACAAGTGGAGCAAGATGGGGAGCGCCTCCCTCTCGCAGGTGCTCACCTCCTCGTTCGTGCCGCTGCTGGCCCGCGTACAGGACTCGCCGGACGATTTCCACCGCTATATGAAGAAGGCCAACCGTTTCACGGCTTTCGTGACGCTCCCGGCTATGGCAGGACTTGCTGTGGCCGCCGCTCCGCTCTTCCATCTGCTCTTCGGCCATAAATGGGACGCGGCCATCCCGCTCTTCCGGATTCTGGCGGTGAGGGGCATCTTCGTGGTGATGATATCGCTGGCAGGCAACTATCTGCTGGCTCTCGGCCGGGGCAGGCTGCTGATGGTGGTGGAGGCGGTGAAAGACGGCTTCATAGCCCTGGCGATACTCGCCACGGTCTTCGCGCTTGATATGACATTGCTTGTGTGGGGACAGCTCTTCGCTTCCGTGGCCACGGTGGCGGTGGTTGGCGTCATCACGGCGCGGGCCACCGGCTACAGCTTCTGGAGCTCGATGTCGGATATGGCGCCTTTTGCTCTCGTCGCCGCAGCCATGACCGCCGGCTGTATGCTCCTGCTGGAGCTTCCCCTCTCCCCGCTGCTGTCGCTCCTTGTCGTGGCCTCGGCCGGCGCCCTCTTCTACGCCGGCATCCTCGCCATAACGAAGACGCCCGAACTCCGGGAGGCCGCAGCCTACCTGTTCGGACGTTTCAGAAGAAGATAATGGACTGCTGTCAGCCAAGGGCGGGTTCGGCCGACAGGGGGATGACGCGCGTGGGGAGCCCGTGGAGCTTCATGTCGGCGCGGATGTATTTGCGCAATGCCGACACCAGCTCCTGTGTCTCCTGAAGGGTGTTGAGATACACGTAGATCACCGTCATCAGGCGGCTGTCCTCGTCGTGCCGCCTGTCATAGAGCTCCCCGCAGAGACGCGAGATGTCGTCCTTGAGATTGTCGCAGTGGTGGCGCAGCATATTGGCCACACCGGTGTCTTCCGCCTCCAGGAGATTGGCCGCGTCATTGAAGAGGATCTCCACCTTCACCCGTACGTTCTCAAGCTCCGAGGCATATTCCTGCGGCAGCGGCAGGAAATTGTTCTCCACATGCTCGCGGCATATCTCCGTCATGCGCTTGAGGTTGTAGAGCATCCCCATGCAGCAGTTGTTGGTGAGGTGAAACCAGGCGTTTTTCGTGATGGCCTCCTGGCGGGGGAGCTGCCGGAAGCAGAGCGTCTCCTTGCGCCGGTTGTTCTTCAATACGTTCTTCTCCATCGCCAGGCGCTTGTCGAGCTTCGAGAGCGTCGAGGCGTTGTCGGAAGTGAAGGCCTGCGTCATCAGCGAGTAAGCCTCGCTGGCCGTCTGGAGGAAAGTCTTCTGGTGGGTGGCGATGTAGAGGGAGAGGGCAGGCCATACGTCTCGTCCCGGTTCCTCGGTGATGATGCTCTGGAAGAGGGTGTCGCCCTTCTCCTCCTCCTTGCGGCGGCGGAAGCGAACGTTGCTGCGGATGATGAGGAACACCACCAGGGCGGCGAGCGCTATCATCACCCAGTGGCCGCCGAGATGCATCAGCGCCACTATCACACCGGCGCCGATGAAGGCGGCTCCTGCGGTGATGAACCATCCGCCGATCACCGAGATGACTCCCGTGATGCGGAAGACGGCGCTCTCGCGGCTCCATGCCTTGTCGGCAAGCGAGGTGCCCATGGCCACCATGAAGGTGACGAAGGTGGTGGAGAGAGGCAGTTTCATCGAGGTGCCGGCGGCGATCAGCGCTCCGGCGAGCACGAGATTGACCGATGCCCTCACCAGGTCGAAGGCCGCGCCCGGCTCCATGATGGCCTGGCCGGTGTCGAAGCGGCGGTCAAACCACTGCCTCACCCGGCGCGGCGTCACGCTGCCCACCCACTGTATGGCCGAGAGGCTCCACCTCACGAGGCGTCGGGCGATACGCGACGAGCCGAACATCTCCTCGCCGCTCTGGGCGCTGCCGAGACCGATCTCCGTCTTGGTGACGTTGCGGGCCTTCGGGGAGGTGGCCAGCGACACCACCATCACCACGCCGGCGCCGACGAGAAACCATACCGGCGTGTTGGCCGCCCCGTTGAGCGACCCCATGAGGTAGCCGTGGGCGTCGCCGGCGCCGTTGGCCGCGTAGTCGGTATAGGAGGAGAGGCCCGTCAGCGGCACCCCGATGAAGTTCACTAAGTCATTGCCGGCGAAGGCCACGGCCAGCGCGAAGGTGCCCATGAGCACCACCGTCTTCAGGACGTTGACGCCGAGGACGTGGAGAAGCTGCATCAGCACCGTGAAGAAGGCCATGCTCCCCCCGATGATCAGCCATGTGTGGCCGGCGATCCATCCCTTCACCTCCGGAGTCATGAAGGTGAGGTCTTTCGCACCCTTGATTATGAGGAAGTAGATTATGGCCGTAGCGCAGAGGCCGCCGAAGATGCCGATCTTCCATTTAAGCCGGCTCCGGTAGTTGAAGGTGAATATGGTGCGCGTCAGCACCTGCACCACCGTGCCGAAGACGAAGGCTATGGCCACGGAGAGGAAGATGCCGAGTATCACCGAGAGCGCCTTCTCGGTGTTTAGCAGGTCGTTGAAGCCGAGGTCGAGGCCGCCGGCCATCTTGATGAGCGCCACTACGAAAGTAGCCCCGAGCAGCTCGAACACCAGTGAGACGGTGGTCGAGGTAGGCATGCCGAGGGTATTGAATATGTCGAGGAGGATGATGTCGGTCACCATCACCGCCATGAAGATGCAGATGAGGTCGTAGAAGGAGAAGTTCTCCGGGCGGAAGATGCCGTGTCGCGCCACGTCCATCATTCCGTTGCTCATGGCGGCGCCGATGAAGACGCCGATGGAGGCCACGATCAGTACCCGCTTGAAGGAGGCGGCTTTCGAGCCGATGGCGGAGTTGAGGAAGTTGACGGCGTCGTTGCTCACTCCTACCGAGAGGTCGAACACGGCGAGGAGGAAGAGGAAAACCACCAGGCATAAGAATAGAAGGTCCATAGTCTTTAGCGTTTAGTCTTTTGTCTTTGGTTTTAGTCTTGATCTTTACAAGACTAAAACGTTTCACGATGCAAATTTAGACTATGGATGTTTCAAAAATATTACAATAACCTTACGTTTCCGTGAAACTCCGGAAGGTGAGGGTGAAGGCGAGGCCGCCGTCGGGGCGCCGCGCCACTGATACCTTGCCGCCATGCACGGCCATCGCGTTCTTCACGATCGCCAGGCCCAGCCCGGTGCCCCCGAGTGCCCGCGAACGTCCCTTGTCGATCCTGTAGAACCGCTCGAAGAGGTGGGGGAGATGCTCCTCCGCCACTCCGACACCGTCGTCGGCCACCTCAACCACCACAAGCCCCGGAGCCCCTCGCAGCTTGCTGATCTCCACGCGTGTGCCCCCCGAATAGGCGATGGCGTTGGCCAGCAGATTGTAGAAAACCGATGCGATGAGGCCCTCGTTTCCCTCCACCATTATGCCCGCGGGCAGCCGGTCGGCGATCGTCATACCCTTTGCCGTGGCTTCCGCCTCCTTGTCGGCGCATATATCGGCCACCACCTCGCTGAGGTCCACCGGCTCCATCGCCACCGCACCCGGCGCGTCCTCGAGCCGCGTGAGCAACGCCACATCCCCTAATAGACTGTTGAGCCGGGCAACGGCAGCCAGCGCGCGCCTCACGAACTCCTCGCGCTTCGAGGCCTCCATCTCAGGATGCTGCGCTATCGTCTCAAGGCACGCCTGCACCGACGCCACCGGCGTCTTCAGCTCGTGGTTGATGTTGTTGGTGAGCTGCTTCTTGATGCGCTCTTTCTCCCGCTGCTGGTGCATCGCCTCGCGGTGCTGCCTGTCGCGCTCCTCCACGGCGCCGCGCAGCTTCACGTATAGCCTCACGATGTCGCTCGAGATGGAGCCGAGCTCGTCGTGGGGAAACGAGCTCTCCTCCGCGATCCCCTCGCCGCGCTCCGCGGCCTTCGCGAAGCGGCTCAGCCGCTCCACGTTCTGCCCGAGGCGCCGTGTGGCGGCGTAACCGGCCACACACATCACCGCCATTATGATGCCCATCACCCACAGGAAGCCGTAGTCGGCCTCCAGCAGCTTGCCGAGGGGCGCGGAGTAGGGCACAGCCGTGCGCACCACCATCCCGCCGGGCGTGAGGTGGGCCGAATAGAAATAGGTCTCGCCTGTGGTCTCGCTGTGGCGCCGCACGTCATAGCCCGAGCCGGTGACCAGAGCCTCGCGTATCTCCTCGCGTTCCAGATGGCTCCCCTCCGGCGGCGTGTCGAGCGAGGTGTCGTAGACCACCCTCCCCACGCTGTCGATGATGCTCACCCGCAGGTCGCCGAAGGTGTTGAGGCGCCTGATGTCGATGTCGCGCGGGCTCACGCCGCTGGCCAGCTCCCCGGCTATATAGGCGTTGACGATCTGCAGCTTGCCGTCGAGCTCGCGCGTCTTGAACGCTTTCTCACGGCTGTACTGAAACGCCACCATTCCCACGAGGATTATCAGGGAATAGCCCAGCAGCCAGACAAACAGCCGCTGCGAATATGTGGGCTTATGGAGCGAACGCATAGCCATATCCTGAACGCGACACTATCGTAGCCGCATATTTCCCGATTTTGCGCCTGATGCGCGCTATGTTGACGTCGACCACCCGGTCGGCCACCACCACCTCATCCGGCCATACCGCGTCGAGGATCTCCTCGCGCGAGAAGATCTGGCCGGGGTGCGACATCAGCAGGCGCAGCATCTCGAACTCCTTGCGCGGCAGCTTCACCTCCGCGCCGTCGACGGTGCAGCGCTTCCCCGCCGGATCGAGCTCCAGCCCCTCGTGGCGCAGAGGCGCCTCCGGCTCGCCGCCCTGGACGCCCCGGTCGCAGCGGCGCAATACGCTCCTGACCCTCGCCACCACATTGCGCATGGAGAAGGGCTTCACTATATAGTCGTCGGCGCCGAGCTCGAGCCCCTCCACCATATCGTTTTCCGTGTCTTTCGCCGTGCAGAAGATCACCGGCACGGAGGCCGTGGACGGGTTGGCCTTCATGATGCGGGCCATCTGGATGCCGCTTATCCCCTCCATCATCACGTCGAGGAGCACGAGGTCGAAAGCGCCGGGGCCGAGGGCCAGGGCCTCCTCCGCGCTGTGGGCGGTGGCGGTCTCGTAGCCTTCGGCCTCGAGATTGAAGCGCAGGGTCTCGCAGAGGGTCTCCTCGTCGTCTACTATCAGTATCTTGCGGGCCATAATGTCTGGTGTATTGTCTGAGACGCAAAATTAGCGTAAAAATCCCGACTCCGCCACCTCCGGCCCCGGATTTAACGAAAATGTAACAACGGCGGCGGTCAGAAGATGGAGGAGCCGATGTCGGTGGTGAAGCGCTCGAGGGCCTCGATGCCTGCCAGCGAATTGCCGTAGCTGTCGAGCTCCGGACTCCATACGGCGATCGAGAGCTTGCCGGGCATGTAGGCGGCGATGCCGCCCCCCACGCCGCTCTTGCCCGGAAGACCGACACGGAACGCGAAGTCGCCGCTCTCGTCGTAGAAGCCGCATGTGGCCATAACGGCGCCGAGGCGCTTGGTCTGGCTCACGGTCAGGATCCTCTCCCGGTTGAAGGGGTTGACGCCGCGGTGGGCGAAGACCAGGAAGGAATTGGCGAGGTCGCGGCAGGTCATGGCTATGGCGCACTGGTGGCAGTAGACGTCGATGAGCGTCTCCACGTCATTGTGGATGTTGCTGAAGTCCTTCATGAAATATGCCAGCGCCATATTGCGGTCGGCGTGGGCCCGCTCGCTCTGGGCCACACGGTGGTCGTAGTAGATGTCATCGTTGCCGCAGAGGGCCCTCACGAAATCGAGAATGGCCTCCTTGGGCCTCGGATAGAGGGAGATGAGGCGGTCGGTCACCACCAGCGCGCCGGCGTTGATGAAGGGGTTGCGCGGAAATCCCTTCTCGTATTCGAGCTGCACCAGCGAGTTGAAGGGGTTGCCCGAAGGCTCGCGCCCCACCGAGTGCCAGAGGTCTTCCCCGAGGTGGCGCGCCACCATGGCGAGGGTGAATACCTTCGAGATGCTCTGGATGGAGAAAGGCACCCCCGTGTCGCCCGCGTTGAAGACGTCGCCGCCGAGCGTGGCCACGGAGATGCCGAGCTGCCGGGGATCCACCTCGGCGAGCGCCGGAATGTAGTCGGCCGCCTTGCCGCGTCCCCAGTAGGGCTTCACCTCCTCGTGGATTCTGTCGATCACTTTCTGATAGTCCATGATAAGCTGATGAATGAGATGTTGAGTTGTAAGGATATTATATAAGCGTGTATCTGGATTGCAAAAGTATATAAAAAAAAGAGGCCTCGCAAATGGAAGCCTCTTCTGATGGGATTGTCGCCGGGGCGTGTCAGTCATCGTGATGGTGATGTCTGCGGGGTGGCGGCGGTGGCGGCGGAGCGTGGCGGTGGCCGTGCTTCTTGTAGTATTTGCGGCGCGCCTTCTCCTGCTCCTTGCGCATCTTCTTGTATTTCTTGTATGCTTTCTTATTGTGTTTCTTATACTTGGGATGCCTGGGGCCGGGGCCGTAGTCAAAGAAGGTGCGGTGATGGTTCCATCCATACGGGTCAGACCTGCTGTTGAGCATGATGCCGGCTCCGTCGGTGGTCAGCCATACCTGATAGTCAGTGCGTGCCGAGACAACTGCGGTGCCTCCGAGCAGCATGGAGAGAAGGATGATTGCGGTATGTCTCATAGTCGTCTTTTTTGGGGGGTGTCTGATACCTGTAATACGTCCCGGCGTCGGCTTGGGTTCACCGCTGACTATTAAAGAAAGTTAACGGGCCACACCGCATGTGAAACGGCATTCCGGGAAACGGGTGCAACCCAGGAAAGGGCCGAAGTCTCCCCGGCGCCGTTCGAGCGGGGCACCGCAGCGCGGGCATATCCCTTGCCTGATGCAGTCATCGGCATGCGAGGCGGCCTCCCGGGCCTGACGCCGGTGGTCGCGCCTGTCGGCGCGTCGCCGCAGGTCTGCTTCAGAGAGGGCCTCCGTGATCGCCTCCACCTCGTCGGGGCCGATCACCTTGGGCAGTCGGCGCAGCTGGGGGTAAAGAGCCGGGAGGCGCATTACCCATTGCGCGGGGTCGAGCGTCACGCTCCTGCCGCGCCGCCACCAGTGACCGCGCACCTCCCGCTCGGGGTCGAAGGTGCGCCGACGGTGCCGGTCGGGGAGCAGACGTCTGGGCGTCACTATGTCGTCGGCGGCTATATCCACTTCGTCGGCATCGGTGAAGACCACCACCGACACCATCAGTCCGTGGTAGGCGTCGGGAAGCAGTCTGCGGAGTGTCTTGATATGCCCGGCGTTCTGTATCAGAGGGTTGTAGAAGGAGTGTGACTCCTTCCAGAGTTCCTGGCGCCAGAAATGAGAGTGCTCGCTCCCGACGATGCGCCCTTTGTGCGATTTGGTCTCGATGATGAATATGCCCCGGCGCGACACCACGATATGGTCGATCTGCGACGTTGCGTCCTGACGCACGGGCAGGAGCAGGTCGTTGACCACCGTCGCCTCGCGCCTCGGCAGTCGGCGGAGCACGTCGGCCACCTCCTTCTCCCCCCGGCGTCCGCGGCGCCGTATGCGCCAGTCGCGCACGGCGTTATGGAGCCTCCAGCCCCCGATGAGGGCCAGGATAGCCACGATGCCGGTTATTATTAAAGAGTTAAGAGTCAAAAGTCACAGGAATATGATGACGAGGAGCTGGGCGATCACCACACGCGAGAACATCGAGAGGGGATAGACCGTGGCGTAGGCCACAGCCGGATTGTCGCCCGGAATTGTCGCCGAGCAGTAGTCGAGGGCCATCGGATTGGCCATCGAGCCGCTGAGCATGCCGCAGGCGCTCCCGAAGTCGAGGCGGTTGATACGCATGGCCGCGAGTGCCATGATCACCACCGGTACTATGGTGACGATGAATCCGAGGAGGATCCATAGCAGTCCGTCGCCGTCGGTGAGCGTCTCCACGAAATGTGCGCCGGAGTCGAGGCCCAGGCAGGCGAGGAAGAGCGAGAGGCCGATGCCGCGCAGCATGAGGTTGGCGGAGCGCGTGGTGTAGGTCACGAGGTGGAACTGCGGGCCGAAGCGCCCGATGAGGATACCCATGATGATCGGACCTCCCGCGAGGCCGAGCTTCACCGGCACCGAGATGCCGGGCAGCATCACGGGCACGGAGCCTAACAGCAGGCCGAGCACGAGGCCGATGAAGATGGCGCCGAGATTGGGGTCCTTCAGGCGGGTCACGGTGTTGCCGACAACCTTTTCCACAGCCTCGATCTGTTTCGCCTTTCCCACCACCGTAAGCCGGTCGCCGAGCTGGAGCACGAGCCCCGGGGTAGCCAGCAGCTTCACGCCGCTGCGCATCACGCGGGTGATGTTGATGCCGTATTGATTGCGCAGGTGGAGCGAGCCGAGCTTCCGGCCGTTGATCTCAGGCCGGCTCACCACTATGTGCTTTGACGTCAGCGAGCTGTCGATTTTATTCCAGTCTATGTTGCCGGTGTTCCAGTCACGGCTCTCCAGCTCTCCGAAGAGCACCGTGAGCGCCGGCACGTCGTTGTCGTTGGTGATCACGAGCAGCCGGTCGTTCTTCTCGAGAGTGGTCTCGGATGTCGGTATCGACACCTCTCCGTTGCGCCAGAGACGCGAGATCACGAATTTCGGGGCGGTGAGGGCCGCGGCCTGCTTCACGCTGAGGCCGTAGACCGCCGGATTGTGTACGAGAAACGTGGCGATGAATGTGTGGTCGTCGTTCTCATGCGACCCGTCGACGATATCCGACTTCCTGACAAAGCATTTCCTCACCGTTATGAAAGCGAGGATCACGCCCACCACGCCGAGCGGGTAGGTCACGGCGCAGCTCAGGGCAGCGCCGCTCGCCGGGATGCCGAGCTGCGAGAGGGCCTGCTGGGCGGCGCCGAGCGCCGGCGTGTTGGTGGTGGCGCCGCTGATGATGCCCACCATGTCGGCCATCGACACGTTGAATGCATAGGCGAGACCTATTGCCACTCCGGTGCCGAGCATGACGGTGGCCAGACCGAGGAGGTTGAGCTTCACGCCTCCCTGGCGGAAGGAGCTGAAGAAGCCGGGCCCCACCTTGAGGCCGAGCTCATACACGAAGAGCGCGAGGCCGAAGCTCTCCGCGAAGTCGAGCATCGCGGGGTCGATCGAGAGGCCGAGGTGTCCGGCGAGGATGCCCGCGAAAAACACCCACGTGACGCCGAGCGAGATGCCGGCCACGTGGATCTTCCCTAAGGCGAGACCCACGGCGATGATCACCGACAGCACCACTACGGCCTGCACCGGCGAGTGCTCGATAAATATATTCTGTAACCATTCCATAATCAGGCTGCAAAATTAGATTAAAATCATGAGATTTCCATATCATCATGATAAAGAATTTGTTTTTTTGCCATATTATCCGTTTTTTGTAATTTTGCGTCGGCAACGGGCCGCCGCCTCCGGGCGCCGGCCGAAACAAAAAGCAAAATGTCAACCAATACAATCGACAATTCCCGCAAAGTCACCACCCGGCGGCTCACGGAGATGAAACAGCGCGGCGAGAAGATCTCCATGCTCACCGCCTACGACTACACTTCGGCCAAGATCCTCGACGGGGCTGGCATCGACGTGCTCCTCGTGGGCGATTCCGCATCCAATGTTATGGCCGGCAACCTCACCACCCTCCCCATCACGCTCGACCAGATGATATATCATGCCAAATCGGTGATGAAGGCCGTCAACCGCGCTCTCGTGGTGGTCGACCTCCCCTTCGGCTCCTATCAGGGCAACAGCAAGGAGGCGCTCGCCTCCGCCATCCGCATCATGAAGGAGAGCCACGCCGAGGCCGTGAAGATGGAGGGTGGCGCCGAGATCCGCGAGTCGGTGGAGCGCATACTCTGCGCCGGCATCCCGGTGATGGGCCATCTCGGACTTACCCCGCAGAGCATCAATAAGTTCGGCACCTACAACGTGCGTGCCCGCGAGGAGGCCGAGGCCGAGAAGCTGATCGCCGACGCCAAGCTCCTCGAGGAGATAGGCTGCTTCGCCATCGTGCTCGAGAAGATTCCGGCCTCGCTGGCGAAGCGTGTGGCCGAGGAGCTCACCATCCCCATCATCGGCATCGGAGCCGGCGGCGGTGTCGACGGTCAGGTGCTCGTGATGCACGACATGCTGGGGCTCAACGACGGTTTCTCGCCCCGTTTCCTGCGCCGCTACGCCAATCTCGCGGAGGTGATGACGGAGGCGGTGGGCCATTACATCAACGACGTGAAGAGCGGCGACTTCCCCAACGAGAAGGAGTCTTATTAAGAGTCAAGAGTGAAGAGCGAAGAGCGAAGAGTGCGCCCGGCAGATCCGTCTGCCGGGCGCACTCGACTTAATATCGGTTCAATCAATCAACGTCATTATTGTTTCCATGCTGTAATGTCTTTCCTGGCCTGTAGGGACATGCCGCCGGCATGTTTCCCCACCGGCGCTGTATGCCGCTCTCGGGGCGCTCCACGCGCAGGCCCTGGAGGTTGTAGTATTCGCGGGCCACTACCTCGGCGTAGGCGTTGTTCTGCTCCCATTTCGGATTGGAGAGGCCGTCGGCGAGAAGGGCCACGCTCCAGACGTAGCGGCAGCCGTCGATGTCGCGGAGGAACCGCACCTTCGATATGGCCTTGAGCGTGGTGTGGGAATCATCGGCCCAGAAGAGGTCGACAGAGACATCGCAGGAAGCCGGCTGAGCCGCGATGGTGGTCCAGCGGGACATCACGTTCGACGGATCGATCTGGGTGCTTCGGTTGACGCATGCGGCAGGATAGCCGGAGACTCCTATCGGAAAATCCTCAGGCTCGATGCAGGTCATGGCGCCGCTCTCATATCCCGTGGAATGGTAGGAGAGGGCCACGAATCGGTCGCCGTAATAGAGCTTCCCTTGCTCCATCATGACGTAGCCACGCGGACACCATCCGCAATGCAGCCCCGTGAATTCCTCCACGAGGGGGCGGTTGACGGCTATGAAGTCAAGGGCCTCGGCCTGTGTCTCGCACTGGTCGGAGAGCGACTGGTTGGGCTTGCCGTTGACGTGGGTTACCGTGAATGAAAAGGGTGCCTCGCCTGCGGTCTGAGCGGCCGGCAGCTCTATCTCTCCCCTTGCTCCATAGCCGAAACCGCCTGGAATCTGTTTCGGCGCACTCCATGTGCCGGAGCCGCTCCGGGAGCCGAACGAATACTCATAATCAATAAAGGCTATGGGAGCGGAGCCGTGGTTGCGGAGGTGTTGACGCGCAGACCGGTCACTTTCTTGCCGGTGAGGTCGGGATTCCGGAGGAGCACCGCCACGTCATACGTCTGGGCCTTTCCGAAGCCGTATTCCTGCTCCGGATTTCCGAAGGCGTTGACGGTGAACTTTGAAAAAATCTACCCGGGTTTATTTCACGATCTCCTTACGGACAGAGCCGTCGGACATGGTGATGATCACGAGCCCCTTGTAGTCTTTGTCGACGCGTACACCGGAGGTGTTGAAGCGTGCGGTCTCGACTGCGTCGGCGGCGATTTCCACCTTGTCGGTGATGAAGGAGCTTCCGTTGGCCATGTCGACCACCATATAGTCGCAGGAAACGGAGTAGACGGTCTCCTTCTCGAGCTTGAACTTCGATACAGGCTGGTAGGCGTAAAGCTGTCCTTCAAGGCCAGTGAATGTATAGGAGCCGATACCGGCAGCCACTTCCACTTCCGATGCGAAGGTGCGGATGAGGTCGCCTGCCTCCACCTTCTGTGTCACGTCGAGGGCTCCGACGGCAAACGCCAGGCCATTGTAGGAAGCGAACTGCAGTCGCTCTCCCTCCTTTACGCTTTCGGCGGGGATTGTGAGGTAGCCGTTGAGGTAGCCGTCCTCAGGCACGGGAATGTAGCTGTAGAGGCCGCTCTCGAGGAAAAGGATGCAGAATGTGTCGCCCCCATAGCCGTAAGCCTCGATGTAGATCTGGTATTCGCCGCGCGCCGGATTTACGGGGAGAGCAGGGGAGACGAGAGTGCCGCCGCTGTAGTCGCCGCCGCCGATAAGGTTCTGGCCCACGGAGTTGTTGCTGCCGGTCCAGCCTGGCATGTCGGTGTAGTCGTCGAGATATCCCTGTGGATTGTTGACGGGCACCATCGAGGAGAGGTCGGCGCCGCCCGTACAGCCGGAGAAAGTCTCGGTGAAGAGGGCGTAGTCGTTCTCGTCTGCGCCGATTCTCGTCACGTCGTAGTTGCGCAGGAGATAGTTCTGAGCCTTGGGAGCGTCGGCCCAGTTGGCAGTGTAGCTGCCGCTGCCCACGTTTGTTGCCTCGAGCAGACGGGGAGCTGCCACGCCGAGGGCATGATGTTGAAGTCTTCCTCAAGCACTATCTGGGCGCGTGTCACGCTTGGCTCTTTCTCCGGGCTTTTCAAAGGCTCGGGAGTCACTTCGCTTCTGGATAGAATCTCGGGACGGTCGGCATTTGCCGGCGTCGCCTCCTTCTGCACAGGCTTGAGCTGGAAGCGCCCGGCGGCCAGTGTCGTGCCCGCCACGCCCGCTGCGAGCAGGAGCGCTGTTCCGATAAGGGTAGATGATGTTTTCATATTATCGTTTCATGTCTCCCGGTTGTGGATTGTCGACGCCGGAGACGGAGACTGTATCCCCGGCAACAATTTTTGATTCGTTGTCAGCGTATGCCACTCCTCCGCCACCTACTATCGCGATGGCCAGAGCGGCTGAAGCAATCTGTTTTCTGGTTGGTTTTGCCATGTCGTATATGGTTTTCAAGGTTAGTGCGTCAAATTTTCGACATGGCAAAAGTATAGCGAATCATAGGAATCAAGTGTAAAAATAAGCGTCGTTTTGTGTCAATAGACGTAAATCGGCACAAATGACGCTGATTAGCACAACGCGGACGTCGATTGGCACATCCGGCGCTGCATAGGATCAAGGGGAGCCCTACCGCCTGCGGCTCATCTTCTGATACTGCGAGGGTGTGAGGCCTGTGACCTTCTTGAAGACATGCACGAAATTACTCCTCGACTTGAAGCCCACCATATCCGAGATGGCCTCGATAGTGAGGTGGCCGCTGGTCTCCACGTCCTCGAAGAGTCGGCATGCCTCGCGGATGCGGCTCTTCTGCACCTCGTTGATGAAATTGGTGCCCATAGAGTCGTTGAGGCATCTCGACACCTTTCTGACTGGAGCGCCGACAAGAAAGGCGAGACGCTCGAGTGTGAAATCCTGCGAGAAGACATCGCGCGATGAGAATATCTCCGAGATTTTCCCCGCCAGATTCCGTTCATCGCTGTCATCGGATTGGGATTGTTGCTCTTCCGGTTTGGATTCAGACATGAGGAGGGTCTCGCGGCTTTTCTCATACAGGAGCTTGTTGGCCTTCAGCAGGCGCCGGCGCGACACCCATGCCCAGAGACCGAGGGCCAGGATGACGAGCAGCACCGCCGAGCCCACAGCCATCACCGTCAGGTAAGTGTGTCTGTCGCGGGTCGCCTTCTCGATATGGGCGTTGAGCCTGTCGGTCATATACTGGTTGTCGAGGCCGCGGAGGGTCTCAAGCTGGCCTTTATGGAGAACGCTGTCGGAAAGCTCAAGATAGCGCCTGCTGTAGTAGTTGGCGCTGTCGGTGTTGCCCAGTTTCTGATATGATTCCGCCAGTTGGTTGTATACCGATCCCCTGATATCCGGAGCGTCGGTCTTGCCGAGTATTTCCTTTAGATTGCCTATCGCGCCTGTCAGATTGCCTTGCAGCAATTGCGCCTTGGCGATAGCGCTCCCGATCACGAAATAATCCCTCTCCGGGGTGAGCGGTGAATTGATTGTCTTTTCGGCCTGCCTGAAAGCTTCGATTGCCTCTGTATATCTGCCCCGGCTGGAATATCCGATTCCCTTGAGTATCAGGGAGGCGTAGTCGTAGAGTGGCGTGGAGGAGTCGATGCCGCTTTTGGTGAAAATAGCGATTTCATCCCGGCATTGGGATATATCCGATATCTCGGACACATACACCTGATTGAGAAGCCCGATAAACGATATCACGAGGATATCATTGTTTTTAAGGTCTGCGCTTGCATGGATGGATTTTTTAAGATATTCCACTGTCTCATGGCCTTCTGCCATGGAGGCGTAGACGTTGGCTATGTTGAGATAGAGGTGGGGGAGCGACATCTTGATGCCGGTTTCCTCGCTGAGCCTGAGAGCCCTCAGCAGATAATCATATGCCTTGAGCGGATTGTTGAAGGCATAGAAATAGACGTAGCCGAGATTGTTGAGCGCACCGATGCAGACGTCCTTGTCGGAGCCGGGAAGATTGTCGTTGTAGCGTGCGGCCACTGCCGAGAAATACATCACGCTGCTGTCGGGATTCTCGACAATCAGCTCGTTGCCCCTTTTCTTCAGCTCCTGAAGGTTGCCGTTCAGCAGGTGCCGATACAGGCGGTCGGTATTCTTTTCAGCTGTGGTGACGGCCGCTGCCTGCGGCGCGGCCAGAAGCATGGCGACGACGAGCCATATAATACACAGGGGTGTGATATTGCAGGCGGTTGTGATATTGCAGATGCGGGTGTTACGGATTATATCAAGAGTCATGATGGCAGTTCCATATATCGGTGAATCATATGATGGCGTGGGTCGGCGATGTCGCCGCCGTCCCCCGCCACCGCAAAGGTAAGCATTATTTCCGAATATACGAAATCCGCAAAGAATCAGGGCGCCCGGCAGACGAGACTGCCGGGCGCCAGTATGCGGGGAATCGGATGCATCGGGGTGCATCACTGCATTGAGACGTATAAATCTCTCACCTATCTGTCGAGCCATGCTTGAGGAAGCCTCGGCTTTAGATGCAAGGATGGTATGATTCTCACAATCATGCGTACTTTTTTGCCATTTAATGGGCGATAAGACATATATTTTGTAATTTTGCATATATTGTATAAAACCCATATAAGACCTGAATCCACTATCGGAATCATGGAAATCTCAAAAACGAAATCATAATATATATGAGAAAACTATTTACAGGGCTGACCATGCTTCTGTCCATGGCCAGCGTGGCCGCCGCCTCCGCCACCACAATGTCGCCGGCAATACCGTTCGATAAAGATATCGAGGACAAAGTGAATGAAATCGTCTCGAAGATGAGCCTCGACGACAAGGTCGGTCAGATGTGTGAGGTCACCATCGACGTCGTGTGCGCCGACAACCAGCCGGACGGAGCGCCTCGGCTTGACCCCGGGAAAATCAAGACCGCGTTCGGCAGATACCGTGTCGGTTCCGTCCTCAACACTCCCCAGGGGCACGCGCAGACTCCCGAGATATGGTATGAGATCATAAAAGGAATCCAGGACGCCTCGATGGAATATATCGGCATCCCCGACATCTACGGCGTAGACCAGAACCACGGCGCGACTTATACGGCCGGAGGTACATTCTTCCCGCAGGAGATCAACATGGCCGCATCATTCAACCGCCGGCTCGTGAGGGAAGGAGCCGAAATCTGCGCCTACGAGTCGAGGGCAAGCTCGATTCCCTGGGTCTACAATCCCGTTATGGACCTCGGGCGAAACCCGGTATGGAGCCGCATGTGGGAAAGCTTCGGCGAAGACCCTTACCTTAACGGCGTGATGGCCGTGGAGATGGTGAGGGGATACCAGGGCGCCGACCCCAATCATGTAGGGCCGAGGAACGTGGCCTCATGCCTCAAGCACTATATGGCCTACGGCAACCCCGTGAGCGGCAAAGACCGCACCCCCTCTTCAATCAATCCCGTAGACCTGCGCGAGAAATATTTCCAGCCGTATAAGATGGCCATACGCGCCGGAGCCCTATCGGTTATGGTGAATTCGGGCATCAACAACGGCCTTCCCTTCCACGCCAACCGCGAGATGCTCACCGAGTGGCTGAAGGACGACCTCAACTGGGACGGCATGATCGTGACCGACTGGGCCGACATCCATAACCTCTGGAAACGCGACAGGATCGCCGCCGACTATAAGGAGGCCATCATGCTCGCCATCAACGCCGGCATCGACATGTCGATGACCCCTTACGACATGGAGTTCTGCACGCTGCTCAAGGAGCTCGTGGAGGAGGGTAAGGTCTCCATGGAGCGCATAGACGACGCCGTGAGGAGGATAATAAGGCTGAAACTCAGGCTCGGCCTCTATGAGCATCCCGTCACCAATCCGGCCGACTACCCCCTCTTCGGCAGCGGGGAGCATGCCCGCAAGGCTCTTGAGCTGGCAGCCGAGAGCGAGGTCCTCCTCAAGAATGACGGCAACCTGCTTCCGCTCGCTCCCGGCGTGAAGATACTCGTGGCGGGACCCAACGCCAATTCCATGCGTGCCTTGAACGGCGGCTGGTCATACACATGGCAGGGGAGCGACGACGAGCGTTTCCACGAGCGATACAACACCATCTACGAGGCTCTGCGAGACAGGTTCGGCGCCGGCAATGTGACGTTCGAGCAGGGGATGGACTACAGCCGCTCGGAATGGGAGGCCGAGGAGAACCTCCGCATCGACCGCGCCGTGGCTGCCGCCAGGGATGCAGACGTGATCGTGGCCTGCGTGGGAGAGAACTCATATTGCGAGACTCCCGGCAACACCAACGACCTGCATCTCTCCGCCAATCAGACCGAACTCGTGAAGGCGCTCGCCGCCACCGGCAAGCCGATCGTGCTCGTGCTCAACGAGGGGCGTCCGCGCATCATCCGCGAGATAGAGCCCCTCGCCCAGGCTGTCGTCGACGTGATGCTCCCCGGCAACTACGGAGGAGACGCCCTCGCAAGCCTCCTCTCCGGCGAGCGCAACTTCAGCGCCAGACTTCCGTTCACCTATCCCAAATGGATCAACGCCCTCGCCACCTACGACCACAAACCCTGCGAGACCGTGGAGACCATGAGCGGAGCCTACAACTACAACGCCGACATCGACGTGCAGTGGCCTTTCGGATACGGCATGAGCTACACCACGTTTGAATATTCCGACCTGACTGTCGACAAGAGTGAATTCACACCGGACAGTGAACTTGCCGTTTCAGTGACGGTGAAGAACACCGGTGAGCGCGAGGGTATGGAGTCCGTGCTGCTCTACAGCAGCGACCTCGTGGCCTCGATCACACCCGACGTGCTGCGTCTGCGCGGATTCGACAAGATTTCCCTGAAGCCCGGTGAAAGCAGGAAGGTGACTTTCACGATTCCGGCCAGCGATCTTGCCTTTGTGGGCTACGACGGACACTGGGTGCTCGAGAAAGGCGACTTCGACTTCACTGTCGGCACCCTGAAGACAAGGGCGAAATGCACCGAGACAAAAATATGGACTACACCGAATATATGACATCTCGATAATACGGAGGTTAGACAATGGCATCAAGGTCGATAGTTGACAGATGTCGATAGTTGACAGATAAGGATATGAAAACCAGACTTGAAACCATAGCGGCGCTTCTGATATGCGCCGCCGGTATGACGCATGCCCGTACACCGGCATATCTCGACGATACGTTGCCGCTCGAAACCAGGGTGAAGGATGCCCTCTCGAGGATGACGACCGCCGAGAAGATCGCAATAATCCATGCCCAGAGCAAGTTCAGCTCCCCGGGTGTACAGCGGTTGGGAATTCCCGGGATATGGTGTACCGACGGCCCTCACGGCATACGTCCCGACGTGCTCTGGGATGAATGGACCCAGGCGGGAGCCACCAACGACTCATGCGTGGCCTTTCCGGCCCTTACCTGCCTTGCCGCCACCTGGAATCCGGAGATGTCGGCCCTCTACGGCAGGTCGATAGGGGAGGAGGCTCGATACCGCAACAAGAACGTATTGCTCGGCCCGGGCGTCAACATCTATCGAACGCCGCTCAACGGAAGGAATTTCGAGTATATGGGCGAGGATCCGTATCTCTCTTCGCGCATGGTGGTGCCATATATAAAAGGGGTGCAGGATAACGGAGTGGCGGCCTGCGTGAAACACTATGCGCTCAACAATCAGGAGTCCGACCGCGACCATGTGAACGTGCTCGTCGACGACCGCACCCTCCATGAAATCTATCTTCCCGCCTTCAAGGCCGCCGTCACAGAGGGCTGCGCATGGTCGATCATGCCCGGATACAATAAATACGACGGCGCCCATGCCTGCGAGAACCGCAAGCTGCTGCTCGACATCCTCAAGGACGACTGGAATTTCGACGGCCTGGCCATCAGCGACTGGGGCGCCGTACACAATACGGAGAAAGTGGCCTCCAATGGTCTCGACATGGAGTTCGGATCATGGACCAACGGCCTTAACTGGGGTGCAAGCAATGCCTACGACGACTATTACCTTGCCAAGCCATACGGGAAACTGATCAATGAGGGAAAACTTCCGATGTCCGATCTCGACGACAAGGCGGCGAGGGTGCTGAGGCTGATAATGCGCACCGAGATGCGCAGAGACCGTCCTTTCGGAGAGATGAACAGCGACGGACATTATGCCGCCGCCAGACGTATCGGCGGAGAAGGCATAGTGTTGCTGAAAAACGACCGCAACCTTCTACCGGTGTCGGATGATGTGAGGAAAATCCTTGTGGTGGGTGAGAACGCCATCAAGATGATGACGGTGGGGGGAGGCTCGTCGTCGCTCAAGGTGCAGCGCGAGACCCTTCCTCTCGAGGGAATCCGAAGCCATGCCTCCGCGAGAGGTATCGGGGTAGACTACCAGCGTGGGTATGTGGGCGACGTGACAGGTGAATACAACGGCGTTACCACAGGCCAGGACCTCAATGACTCCCGCAGTCGGGAACAGCTTTTGGCCGATGCCTCACGTGCGGCCCGCGAGGCCGATATGGTGATTTTC
The DNA here is from genome assembly GCA_947626355.1 of uncultured Muribaculaceae bacterium. Taxonomy (GTDB): domain Bacteria; phylum Bacteroidota; class Bacteroidia; order Bacteroidales; family Muribaculaceae; genus Lepagella. Next base: position 51,847 of record CANQRV010000005.1, on the reverse strand, counting down.
ATAGGTGGCCTCAACAAATCCGACAATCAGGATGCCGAAGGGGCCGACCGTCTCGGTTTCTCTCTGCCGTACGGTCAGGACGAGGTGATCGAGGCTCTTGTCGATGCTAATCCCAACACGGTAGTGGTCAGTCTCACCGGGAATGCCTATTCGATGCCATGGCGCGACAGGGTGCCGGCTATCGTGCAGGGTTGGTATATCGGTTCGGAGGCCGGAAATGCCATCGCCGACGTGCTGTTCGGCGACGTGACTCCTTCCGGAAAGCTCCCGATGACGTTTGCCAGGGAGCTGACTGACTATGCCGCCCATGCCGACAATGATTCCTCGATGTATCCCGGCGTAAACGGCGACGTGTATTACAAGGAAGGCCTGGATGTAGGCTACCGCCATACCGACAGGCTGAAACCCTCACACGTGAACTATGCTTTCGGGCACGGTTTGAGCTACACGACTTTCAGGATGGGGAAGCCTTCGGTGTCTTCCAACCGCTTTTCGGGGGTCGGTGGGCTGACGGTGACTGTGCCGGTCACCAACACCGGCGACCGTGACGGCGCGGAAGTGGTGCAGGCTTATGTGAGAGACTGCAGGAGCTCGGTCTATCGCCCGCTGAAAGAGTTGAAGGCTTTCTCGAAAGTCTGGCTGAAGCCTGGCCAGACAGGGGAGGCGAAACTTGATTTCGACAGGTCGGCATTCGCTTTCTATGAGCCGGAGACAAGACTATGGACTATCGAGCCGGGCAGATTCGAGATCCTGATAGGCAACGCCTCCGACAATATCCTCTATAATGTCGCGATAGATGTCGATCAACCGCTGACCTGGAAAGACAGTGAGTGATTGATATCGGTAAGAAATGAAAAAGTTCGGTAAGCCGTGCGGATTACCGAACTTTTTTTGCTTGGGAGGATGCACCGGGGTGCATCCCTACATTGGGCAAGTCGTGTCAGTGCGCGATGCTTTAGAGCACGACGTTGACGATGCGGCCGGGAACGACTATCACCTTGCGCGGCGTCTTGTCGGCGAGCCACTTCGCGGCTCCCTCCGCCTCGAGGGCGATCTTTTCCACTTCTTCTTTCGAGGCGCCCGCGGGAGCCTCGACTGTGTAGCGGGTCTTGCCGTTGAAGCTGACGGGATATTTCACCGTCGCCTCCACGAGGGCGCTCTCGTCATATTCCGGCCATTCGGAGTCGACAACGCTTCCCTCATGACCGAGACGGTGCCAGAACTCCTCCGCGATATGCGGCGCGAACGGCGCGATAAGGCGCGTGATGATGTCCATCGCCTCGCGGTTGGTCGACTTCATCGATGTCAGGTCGTTGACGGCGATCATGAACGCCGCTACCGACGTGTTGAACGAGAAATTGGCGATATCGCCCGTCACCTTCTTGATAAGCTTATGCACCACCTTCTTCTCCTCAGGCGTCATCCCGGCGGTGTTGTCGGCTTCCATCGCGCGGTCGAAGAGGTTCCACAGCTTGCGCAGGAAGCGGTTGACGCCGTCGATGCCGTTGGTGTCCCAGGGCTTCGACTGCTCCACCGGCCCGAGGAACATCTCGTAGAGCCTCAGAGTGTCGGCGCCGTAGCGCTCCACGATGTCGTCGGGATTCACTACATTGAACATCGACTTCGACATCTTCTCCACGGCGTAGCCACAGACGTAGCGGCCGTCCTCGAGGATGAACTCCGCGTCGACGAACTCCGGACGCCACTTGCGGAAGGCGTCGGTGTCGAGCACGTCGGCGTCCACCATATTGATGTCGACGCGGATGGGCGTCACGTCGTAGTCGCCCTTCAGACCGTGGCTTACGAAGGTGTTGGTGTCCTTGATGCGGTAGACGAAATTGCTCCGTCCCTGGATCATGCCCTGATTGACGAGCTTGCGGAAAGGCTCCTTCTCAACCACGAGGCCAAGGTCGTAGAGAAACTTGTTCCAGAAGCGGGAATATATAAGGTGGCCGGTGGCGTGCTCGGCGCCGCCGACATAGAGGTCTACGTCGCGCCAGTATTCGTCGGCCTCGGGCCCCACGAGGGCTTCCGGGTTGTGTGGGTCCATATAGCGGAGATAGTAGGCGCTGGAGCCGGCGAAGCCCGGCATCGTGCAGAGCTCGAGGGGGAAGCCCTCCGGAGTCTTCCAGTTCTCGGCGCGTCCCAACGGAGGCTCTCCCTTCGAGGTGGGAAGGTAGGAGTCTACCTTCGGGAGCTCGAGAGGCAGGGCGTTTTCCGGGAGCAGGCAGGCCACACCCTCGGAGTCGTAGTAGACGGGGAACGGCTCGCCCCAGTATCTCTGGCGCGAGAATATGGCGTCGCGCAGTCGGTAGTTGGTCTTCACGCGGCCGAGACCCTTCTCCTTGATAAACTTCTTGGTCTTGGCTATGGCTTCCTTCACCTCGAGACCGTTGAGGTCGAGCCCCGGGCCGCAGCTGTTGATCATCCTGCCCTCCTTGGCGTCGAAGCTCTCCCCGGAGACGTCTGCGCCCTCGATCAGGGGAATGATCGGGAGGTCGAAATGGCGGGCGAAGGCGTAGTCGCGTGAGTCGTGGGCGGGCACAGCCATGATGGCTCCGGTGCCGTAGCCGGCGAGCACATAGTCGCTCACCCAGATGGGAATCTCCTTGCCGGTGAGGGGATTCACGGCGTAGCTGCCGGTAAAGACGCCGCTCACCTTCTTCTCGATCTGGCGCTCGCGCTCCGTCTTATGCTTCACCTCTTCAAGATATGCCTCCACGGCCTCCTTGCGGTCGGGCGCGGTGAGCATAGCCACATATTCCGACTCCGGAGCGAGCACCATGAAGGTAACGCCGAAGACTGTGTCGGCGCGGGTGGTGAAGATCTCGAGCGAGAAGTCGCGTCCGGCTACCGGGAAACGCATCTCGGCGCCCTCGCTGCGTCCGATCCAGTTGCGCTGCGTCTCCTTGAGGCTGTCGCTCCATTCCAGGGCGTCGAGATCGGCGAGAAGACGGGGCGCGTAGGCCGACACACGCAGACACCACTGGCGCATCACCTTCTGCTCCACGGGATAGCCGCCGCGCACCGAGACGCCTTCCGACACCTCGTCGTTGGCCAGCACCGTTCCCAGGGCCTCACACCAGTTCACCATCGTCTCGGCGCGGTAGGCCAGGCGGTAGAGCATAAGGATATCCTCCTTCTCCCTGCGCGACATGGCGCGCCACTCGTCGGCCGTGAACTCCACCTCCTTCGAGACAGCGGCGTTGACGCCTTTCGAGCCTTCTTTTTCGAAACGCTCCACCAGCCTATCTATCGGGAGCGCCTTGTCGGCGTCGAGGTCGTAGTAGTGGCCGAACATCTTCATGAAGGCCCACTGCGTCCAGCGGTAATATTCGGGGTCGCAGGTGCGCACCTCGCGGCTCCAGTCGAACGAGAAGCCGATCTTGTCGAGCTGCTCGCGGTAGCGCGCAATGTTGTCGGCCGTGGTCTTCTGCGGAGCCTGCCCCGTCTGGATGGCATACTGCTCGGCTGGAAGGCCGTAGGCGTCGTAGCCCATGGGATGAAGCACGTTGAAGCCCTGCTGACGCTTGAAGCGGGCGTAGATGTCGCTGGCTATGTAGCCGAGCGGATGCCCCACATGAAGGCCCGCTCCCGAGGGGTAGGGAAACATGTCGAGCACGTAGAATTTCCTTTTGCCGGGCTTTGCCTCCACCTTGTAGGTGTCGTGGTCGCGCCAATACTGCTGCCACCGGCTCTCTATTTCACGATGGTTGTAGTCCATTTCTAAAATTCTCGGTTGGATTTCGACTTTTTTGCGTCAAAATCGCGTTATTACTTGTATAATTGTATGCTGTTGCGGAATAATCTGCAAAGTTAGTGAAAATAAGCGAATAAAATCAGTAAACGATGAGAAAAAGAAAACTTGCGATGACGCTGTGCATAGTAGCGGCGTGTGCGGTGCCGTCTTTTGCGGCTGAACTCGGCTCACAGCTTGCGGCCTCCCCGGCTCCGGCGTGGATGGACAACGCCGTGATCTACGAGGCCAACCTGCGCCAGGGCACAGGCGAGCGGAACCTCCGCGGCCTCCAACGCCAGCTGCCCCGTCTGCGCGACCTCGGTGTCGACATAGTGTGGCTCATGCCGATCCATCCCATCAGCGAGGAGGGGCGCAAAGGTTCCCTCGGAAGCTATTACGCCGTGAAGGACTACAAGGCCGTAAACCCCGAGTTCGGAACTATGGAAGACCTCAAGGAGTTTGTGCGCACGGCCCACACCCTCGGAATGAAGGTGATCCTTGACGAGGTCTGCAACCACACCGGCCGCGACAACGCATGGGTCACCGAGCATCCCGACTATTACGCCCGCAACGAGAAGGGGGAGATGTATGGCCCCTACGACTGGACCGACACCTATAAGCTCGACTACTCAAATCCCGCGACACGCGCCGCGATGACCGACGCCCTGAAGTTCTGGATCGAGGAGGCCGACATCGACGGCTACCGCTGCGACGTGGCCGGAGAGGTGCCCACCGACTACTGGGAGGAGGTCCGCCCCCGGCTCCAGGCCATCAAGCCCGTCTTCATGCTCGCCGAGGCCTCGAAGCCCGACCTGCTGCTCAAGGCTTTCGACGCAGACTACGCCTGGCCCATGAAGGACGTCTTCAACGCCATCGCCGCCACCCAGGGCGTCAACAGCTATGCCGTGGAGAAGAAGCAGGATCTGCCGAAGACCAATGCCGCCGACATCCGCAAGCTCATCGACCGCCAGAAGAGGGAGTACCCGAAAGGTGCCGTACACATGAACATGGTCACCAACCACGACCTCAATTCCTGGGAAGGCACTGAGGTGGAGCGTTTCGGCCCCGCCCTCGGAGCCTTCGCCGTGCTCAGCTATACACTGCCCGGCATGCCGATGCTCTACACAGGCCAGGAGGTGGGCTTCAACCACGCCTTCGAGTTTTTCGAGCCCGACAGTGTGCAGCCCGACTACGGCGCCAACGAGGTGACGGCCTTCTATGAGATGCTCAACGCCCTGAAGAGCGCCAACTCCGCGCTCAACGTGCGCGAGGGCGACAACCAGACAAGGTTCTACGCTCCCGTCAGCGACGAGGTGATAGCCTTCACCCGCAGCAACGGCAACGACACCGTGACCGTAATCGCCAATCTCAGTTCGAAGGAGAACGAGCTGGCATTCAAAGGCGAAGCCCCGCAGACGCAGGGCTTGCACAATTACTTCAGCGGCGCGCCCGCTTCCCTTCAGGAGAAGCTCGCGCCCTGGGAATACGTCATACTGACCAACTGAGCCTTACGGCCGGCAGACCACCAGCCTGTCGGCCAGCTCGCTGAAGGCCCTCGATTCCGGAGTGTCGTCGTCGATCACCGACGGCTTGCCCGAGTCGAGGGTCTCGCATATCTGGGCCACGAGGGGAATCTGTGCCAGCAGGGGCACGCCGGTCTCCTCGGCCAGTCGCTTCCCGCCGTCCTTGCCGAAGATATAGTATTTCTCATCGGGATGCGGAGCGGGAGTGAACCACGACATGTTCTCCACAAGCCCGAGCACCGGCACGTTGATCTTGTCGTTGGTAAACATGTTGACACCCTTGCGGGCGTCGGCCAGCGCCACCTCCTGCGGGGTGGTCACCACAATCGCTCCGTCGAGCTTCAGGGTCTGCACCAGTGTCAGATGGATGTCGCTCGTGCCCGGGGGCATGTCGATGAGGAAATAGTCGAGGTCGCCCCACCAGGCGTCGCTGATGAGCTGCTTGAGGGCGTTGCTCGCCATGCCGCCGCGCCATATTACGGCGCTCCCCTTGTCGACCACAAAACCGATCGAGAGCATCTTCACGCCATATTTCTCCACTGGCTCGATCCAGTCGCGGCCGTCCTGGTTCACCATATACAGCTGTTCGTCTTCCACGCCGAACATCTTCGGCATCGAGGGGCCGAAGATGTCGGCGTCGAGCAGACCCACACGGTATCCCTTGCGGGCCAGCGCCACGGCGAGATTGGCCGAGACAGTGCTCTTGCCCACTCCGCCCTTGCCGGAGGAGATGCCGATGATGTTTCTCACACCGGGCAGCGGATCCTGCTGCTGCTCAGGCTCCTTGCGGAAGGCCGCATGGATGTTGCCCTTGATCTCCACGTCGGGTGACACATAGGTGAGTATGGCGGTCTCCGCCGCCCTCACCACCGAGCGGATGAAGGGGTCGGTCGATTTGTCGAAGATGATGGAGAATTCCACCTTGTTGCCGTTGATGCGTATGTCGTCGGCTATCATGCCGTTTTCCACCAGCGACTTGCCGTTGCCGGGGTATTTCACGTTCTCGAGCGCTTTGGTGATCAAAGCCGGATAGAGTGTCATGTCAGTATATGATAAGAAGGTTCTACAATTCAGGTCTGATGTCGTCGGGGAGGTCGAAGACGGTGTGTCGCGTATAGGCGCGGTAGTCGTCGCGCTCTATGTCGTCCTCGCGTGGCTCGGCGAGGGCGGGGGCCTCCTCAGGGATGGAGAAGGAGATGAGCTTTATCTTCTTGCCGCGCGAGAGCCACTGCGACTCGTAGTAGGTCTTGATCGAGGTCTCGGCGTCTGCCATGCCGCTGCCGTAGAGGTCGTCGGTGACCTCGGCCACAGGCAGGGCGTTGAGCTCGGCGAGGCGCCGCGTGTATTCGAAGAGGAAAGGGGAGTCGGTCTTGAGCCTGACGGGGGCGCCGGGGAGCAGGAAGCGGCGGTAGTCCCCGAGGAAGCGGGTGGAGGTCAGGCGCTTGCGCGCCTTCTTCATCTGCGGGTCGGGGAAGGTGATCCATATCTCGGCCACCTCGCCGGGGGCGAAGAAGAGGGATATGAGCTCGATCTCAGTGCGCAGGAAAGCCACGTTCTTCAGCCCCTCGCGTTCGGCGGCGGAGGCTCCGGTCCACATCCTGGCCCCCTTGATGTCGACGCCGATGTAGTTGCGGCCGGGGTTGCGCCGGGCGAGTGCAACCGTGTATTCACCCTTGCCGCATCCAAGCTCGAGCACTATGGGGTTGTCGTTATGGAAGAAGTCGCTGTGCCATTTCCCACAGTAGGGAAACTGACCGTCGACCACGGTCTCCCTCGGATACTGGAGCACGCAGCCGAAGGTCTCCATATCGGCGAATTTCTTGAGTTTGTTTTTCGACATAGTATATTGTTGGTCGGTTATCTTACTATGAGCACCTTGCCGGCATTCGACTCGCCCGAACCTTCCGGGCCCGAGACGAGCACGTAGTAGACGCCGCTCCTCACCTTGCGCTGGTTGAGATTGGTGGTGTCCCACTGCGCGGAGCCCCCTTCGGCGCGTCCGAGCTCCTTCACGAGCGAGCCGGCGCCGTCTACGATCTTCACCAGCGCGTTGTCGGGAAGCCCGTCGATCTCCACGTAGCCGTAGTAGTCGGGGCCGACGGGATTGGGCATGATGCGCACCGACGAGGAGCCCTCGCCGCCGGCCCCTCCCTGCACCATCAGCTCGGCGATTCCTTTGGCGGTGGAGGCCATGATGCTGCGTGTGTCGGGATTGTAGACGATGCTGTAGACCACGTCGTCGGGCATGCGGTCGGTGTCGGTGGTGTGTTCGGAGACGATGGTGCGGCCGTCGGAGCTGGTGCAGACGATGCCGGCGCCGGAGGTGGCAAACCACTTCCGGCCGCTGTCATCGGCGGTGATGCAGTTGACCGACACTTCGTTGAGCAGGTAGTCGGCGAGGCCGGTGCCGTCGTTACGGGCCACCTTGATGCGTGTCACGTTGTCAGGAGCGTCGAAGATGCGGTCGGGAGAGAAGGTGAAGACGCCGAAGTTGGTGCCCACCCACACGAGGCCGGTCGACGTGTCTTCATGCAGGCACTGTATCTGATACCACTCCACCGGCAGCCCGTCCTGGTCGTAGGGCTTGTTCTGGATGCGCGCCACGCGGTCGTCGGAGGTGTCGTCGGGAGTGCCGTTATGGTCGATTACGGTGATGGGCCCCGCGAGACCACCGGCGTGTACGAGTATATTGGAGTGGCCGTTGGAGACAAGCGGCAGGAGCATGTCGAAGTTAGATGATTCAGAGCCCTCCACTGATAGGATTCCCATAGGGCGGTAGGAGGAGGCGGAGGTGGAGGCGAGTCGGTCGGCCTCGGGCCAGTACCAGAGCTGCAGGCGTCTCGGACTGAGGTTCATGTTGTTGAACGATGACCACATCGTACGCTTGCTGTCGAACTTAGGGGCGGAGAAGTGGCACATCGCGCTCCAGGCGTCCATCACCTCTGACACCTCCACGAATCCGGGGAGGTGTCTGGTCGGGTCGTTGGCGCGGGAGAGGTGGAGGATATCCTGCGGGTCGTCGAGGTTGAGGCGCACGATGCCGTGGATCACGGAGCCGAAAAACACCTTTGACGGGTCGGAGGGGTCCGGGGCGAGTCCTATCGGGTTCCACATCACGCGCTCCTGCTCCGGATTGAGGTAGGCGGGGCCGTAGTCGGTCCATTCTCCGTCTTTGTAGAGGCTGAGGAGGATGGGCTCCGGCGAGGAATTGCCTGTGAAGTTCATGTCGTAGCCGTGGTTCACCACCATGGTGCCCCACTGCGGGGAGTATGCCATGGCGTTGGCGATAAACGGAGCCGGCGCGTCGGGGTGTATGAGGTCGCGGGTGAGGGTCCATGTCGCCTCGCCGCCGAGCTTCTTGCTGCGCACGCCTTTACGCGGCACCGAGAACCAGTATTCCACCCCATCGAATGAGGAGGCCACAAGCCCTTCGTCGTCGCCCTGGCGTGGTATGGAGGAATATGAGCCGTCGCCTTTCAGGGCGATAAGTGATGAGCCGGAGGTGATCAGCCAGCCGTCGCGCGTCTTCTCCACATTGACGATGCCGGCGGAGATGCGCGATCTCTCTGCCGGGACGCTCCCGTCGGTCTGCAGCAGCACCACGGCGTCGGAGGGGGCTCCGGGCTGCGTCAGTGCGCAGAGGGCGCCGTCGAGCGGAAGGAAGGTGTCGGCTTGCGGATATTCATCGCCCTGCCTGTAGTCGCTGAGCGAGAGGCGCGGCGAGTAGGCCGGAGCGTAGAGCAGGCGTCCGTCGTCGTCGAGCAGCAGCATGAGGTCGCCGCTGCGGGCAGCCGAGCGCAGCGGCGAGCCGTATATGCGCGACTCGGCGATCTCTCCCTTCTCGTCGTTGAGCGCCACATATCCGAAGTCGGTGGCCAGATAGGCCCGCGACTTCTCCGGGTCGAATGTGATGCTGTTGACATTCTTGCCGGTGGAGAGGCTCGCCGACATCAGCCCGGGGATGTTGACGGTGTGGCCGTCGGCATAGAGCAGGTCGATGTTGGAGTCGGAGTAGACGAGCAGGAGATAGTCTTTGGCGGAGTTGTAGGCGGCCTTGGCGATTAGCGGAGCCGAGAGGTAGTTGTCGATGGAGTACGGGCGCATCTCTCCGGCCTCTTTGTCGAAGGCGAAGAGGGAGTAGATCTCCGACGCCAGATAGGAGACGCCGGAATCGAAGCGCTGCGGACGCGCCAGGATATATAGCACGTCGGGGGTGTCGACAAGATGGGTTACATTGGTGTCGAATGTCGGATGGGAGCGCCACTGCGCGGGCGCTGCCGAGGCCGTGGCGCCCGTCAGCAGGAGGGCGGCCGCGGCTATGGTCTTCATCATGAATTGCTGCATTGGCTGTCGAGGAAATCAAAAAGGCGGCGCATGGCCCGGCCGCGGTGGGAGATGGCGTTTTTCTCGTCGGGAGTCATCTCGGCGAATGAGCGTCCTGTCTCGTCGGCGATAAACACCGGGTCGTAGCCGAAGCCTCCGGCGCCTGTGCGGGCGGTGGCTATGGTGCCCTCCACTCGCCCCTGAAACACGTGCTCTGTGTCGCCGAGACAGAGCGCGATGTCGGTGATGAACCGCGCCTTGCGGTCGCCGCGCCCCTCCAGAGCGTGGAGAAGCTTGTCGATATTGGCCTCGGAGTCACATTCCGGGCCTGCGTAGCGTGCCGAATAGACTCCGGGGGCGCCGCCGAGGGCGTCGACGCAGAGGCCGGTGTCGTCGGCGAAGCAGTCGTAGCCGTAACGGCTCTTCACCCAGCGGGCCTTGATCAGGGCGTTGCCGGCGAAAGTGTCGGCTGTCTCGGGGATGTCGTCGTGGCAGCCGATGTCGGAGAGGGAGAGGATGCGGAGACGATCGCCCCCGATTTTCCTCACCTCCTCCAGTTTATGCGGGTTGTTGGATGCAAATACAATCTCGTTCATATTATTGATAACGAGAAAGTGAGTCTTATATTTGGTGGGACAGCCGATATTTCAGCTCCCTATGTAGTTGAAATTGCGGTATCGGTCGCGGTAATGGCGCGCCTTGAAAATCAGGTTGCCCAGCGGGCGCCAGAGCCTGAACAAGGGGAGCGCCCACCAGAGCCTTACGGCCTCCAGGCGCGCGGCTGCGCGGCGGTAGACGGCGATCTCGATGCCCCACCATGCCACAGTCACGGCCAGAACTGCTGCGGCAGGCACAATGGAGGGGAGGGCGACGATGGCCGATGCCGTGAGACATCCCAGGGCCGTGAGGCGAGCCGCGGAGGTCATCCCCTCGAATATGAACGGCCTGGCGGGAAGCCAGCGGCGGTTGAAGTCGTAGCGCTCCTTCTGGTCGACCCACATGCGCCCCGCGGAGTGTCCCCAGAGGGTGGTGAGCACGCTCTGCGGGGATACGGCCACACGGGTGTTGGCGGCGTCGGCATAGTCGTTGACGAAGATGTCGTCTTCGCCGCTCTCGAGGTCGAGCGAGGTGTAGAAGCCGCGGCTGTCGAAGAAGAGGTCGCGGCGGTAGGCGAGGTTGAACCGGTCGCCGCGGTATGGATGGCCGCCGAGGGCTGATCCGAGCCATTGTATGGAGGTGACGGTATGGTCGAACTGGCGGTACCATTTGCCGGGCCCGTGGAGCTCGTCGAAACTGTAATGGGAGTAGCCGAGCGCGATCTTCACGTCTGCGTCGTCGCGCAGCGGGGCCGTGAGCTCCTCGAGCCAGCAGTCGGAGGGGATGTCGCAGTTGGAGGTGGTGGTCACCACTATTCCGGTGGTGGCGGCCTTCATTCCGATGGTGAGGGCGAGCTTGCGGCGGCTGAGGTTGTGGGAGCCGGGCGGCACGAATGTGATGTAGAGGTCGGGATACACTCCTGCATATCTCTCCGAGAGGATGGCGGTGGCCTCGGCCCCGGCGTCGTAGACGAGCACCACCCTGAATCCGCGCAGTGTCTGGCTCATGAGCCTCTCGAGATACGTGTCGAGATAGTCGATTGCGGCGAAGGCGTAGACCACGACCGTGACGTCGGCGCCCGGAAGTGTCTCGTCGGCGCCCGGAAGTGTCTCCTCGGCGCTCTCGATGGCTCCGCCGTCGCCGGCCTCGCCGGCGACGGGGATACAGCCGGAATCCGGGGTGTCGGCGACAGTGGCCGTGGGAAGCCTGCGCCCCACGCGCCGCGTCTTGGCAAGGCCCGGACCACACACGAAGATGGCGGCCGTCAGGCCCGCACAGAACAATATGACGGGCAGAAGCCCGAAATCAAGCGATGTCATATCAGAAATCTGAAAAGAAATAAGGCTTGAACACTATGCCGACGCGCAGACGCGAGTGAAACCGGTTGTAGTCGAGCAGGTTCTCGCCGTAGCCGTTGTAATACTGGGCGAAAAGATTGAGGTTGGCTTTCTTGTTGATTCTCCAGCAGGCGTCGACGATGGTGTTGTAGTTGAGGTTCCACCCCTTGCGCTTCACGAGCGTGAGCCCGAACTGGAAGTTCTGGTTGGGCGTGGTGTAGACCACCCCGTGCTGGAGTATGCCGCAATAATCGAGGATATCCTTGTTGTTCTGGCCGTCGATGATGGGGATCCAGAGCTTGGCGTGAACCATGAGCTGGTCGCTGATCACGGCCGACCCGCAGAAGGAGACCCTGTTCCAGGAGCGGCTCTGGATGCTGTCTCGCCCGTTGCTCTCGTGCTCTATGAGCAGCGTCATCTTTCCGACATAGCGGTCTTTGCTGAAGAAGGGCTTGGTCCATGCTATGCCGGGATTGAAGTTGAGGTCGTGCATCGGCAGTGAATTCTCAAACACATTCCAGAATGTCTTCTGGGTGTAGATGATGTTGAGGAATGTGCCCCAGGGCAGCGTGCCGTTGGTGATGCGGTAGGCGAGCGAGATCTGGAATTTCACGTCGGAGTTGGTGCGGGTGGGTTTTGTGCCCACGGCGGTGCCCACGGTGAAGTAATTATACTTGTATAATCCGAAATGCGGGCCGTAGAGCTCTTTGCGGAGAGAATCGATGTAGGTCTTCTGCTCCTCGACGGGTATGATCTGCGCGGCGGCGCTCAGCGGTGCGAGGAGGGCGAGGAGAACTGCCGCGACAATCAATAATGACCTGGTGTTTTTAGCCATATACGCTGATGAGATGACGGGATAAGGGAACAGAGTGCAAAATTAATAATAATTTTTGTTATATTTGCAGCCCGGTTTCACAAAACCGTCTGAAAGTAGAATGAGAATAGACATGACGCCGCTTGTGCGGCCATATTTTATAAATCTGTCGCGGCGCTGCGACCGTTGGGAAGGGCATACGGCGGGGCTCCAGCAGGGCGTCTTGCGCAGCCTGCTGAGCCGCGGGGCGTCGTCGAAGCCCGGCATGCGCCATGATTTCAGACTGATGTCGCGCGAGGCCGACGCCTATGAGGCATACCGCCGCGAGGTGCCCACCGTGTCCTACGAGGAGCTGCGGCGCGACGTTATGAGGATGATAGCAGGCGAGAGAGACGTGCTCTGGCCCGGTATATGCCGCAATTTTGCCCAGTCGAGCGGAACGAGCGGAGGCAAGTCGAAGTTCATACCCGTCACCCACGACTCGCTGCGCGGCAACCATTACCGGGGAGCCGCCGACGCGGTGGCCCATTATCTGCGCCACAATCCCCGCAGCCGCATGTTCGGCGGAAAGGGTTTTATACTCGGAGGGTCGTTCACCACGCAGCGTCTTCCCGGTGTGGACTCTTCAGTCAGGATCGGCGACCTCAGCGCCACGCTGATCGACCGCATAACGCCGCTGGCCAATATGGTGCGTGTGCCCGACAAGGTCACGGCGCTGATGCCTGACTGGGAGACAAAGCTCCCTGCCCTCGTGGAGAAGGCCCGCCGCGAGCACATCACCAATATCTCCGGCGTGCCGTCATGGTTTCTCACAGTACTGAAGCGCGTTCTCGAGGCCGAGGGGAAAAACCGCATCTCCGGGGTATGGCCCGATCTGGAGGTGTTTTTCCACGGCGGCATCTCCTTCGAGCCATACCGCGAGGAATACCGCGTGCTCACCGAGGGACTCGACATGCATTTCGTGGAGACCTACAATGCCTCGGAGGGTTTTTTCGCCGTGCAGGACGACCCGGCCTCGCATTCAATGCTCCTGATAATAGACCGCGACGTCTTCTATGAGTTCATACCTGTCGATTCTCCCGACAGCGACCCTCTCGGGGCCTGGGAGGTGGAGAAGGGCAAGGTGTATGAGATGCTGGTGAGCTCAAGCAACGGCCTCTGGCGCTACCATCTCGGCGACACCGTGCGTGTCGAGCAGACCGATCCTGTGAAAATACGCATCGTCGGGCGCACGAAAAGCTTCATCAATGCTTTCGGCGAGGAGCTGATGGAAGACAATGCCGAGCGGGCCATCGCCGCGGCCTGCGCGGCCACCGGAGCCTCCATACGCAATTATACGGCGGGCCCGATGTATGCTGCCGGCGAGCGCCGCGGACGCCACCAGTGGCTCGTGGAATGGGAGACGGCGCCCCGTTCCGCAGATGAGTTTGCGGAGTGTCTCGACAGGGAGCTGAGGAAGCTGAACTCCGACTACGACGCCAAGCGCATGCACACGATATTCCTTGACCCTCCGGAGATTGTCGCCGTGCCATCCGGGCTTTTCGAGAGGTGGCTGTCGCGAGCCGGAACCCATAAGCTCGGCGGACAGCGCAAGGTGCCGCGACTGAGCAACGACCGCCGCATCATCGAGCAGCTGCTTGCTCTTGTCTGATCTTGCGTATCTGCCACATGAGCATGAAGGCCGTGACGATGGTGGCAAGGAAATCGGCCACCGGGAAGGAGGCCCACACGCCGTCGAGGCCGAAATGCGGCGGCAGGATGAAGAGCATCGGAATCATGAAGATGATCTGGCGCGTGAGCGACAGGAACACCGACTTCAGCGCCATGCCGAGCGACTGGAAGAAGTTGGTGCCGACAATCTGGAATCCCACCATCCAGAAGGTCACGGTGGTGATGCGCAGGCAGTTGGTGGCGCAGTCGATCTGAGTGGGGTCGGTCATGAACAGCGAGGCTATGAAGCGGCCGTTGAGCGCTCCGACAAGGCTCCCTATGGTGGTGATCACCAGGGCGCATCCGGCCGCCAGCCGCAGCGTGGAGAAGAGGCGCCCGAGGCGTCGCGAGCCGTAGTTGTAGCCGAGGATCGGCTGCATGCCCTGGCAGATGCCGAGCACCACCATCACGAACAGGGTGACAAACCGGTTGAAGACCACCACGGCGGCGATGGCGTTGTCGCCGCCGTAATGAAGCAGCGAGTTGTTGATTATGGCATTGACCGAGGCTCCGGTGAGGTTGATGAGGAAGGGCGACATGCCGATGTAGAGTATCGACTTGATCACCCGCCAGTTGAGGCGGAAGGTGTCGCGCTCGAAATGCAGCAGGCTCTTCTTCTGGAAGAAATGCCACATGACGAAGAAGGCGGTGACCACCATCGAGATGTCGGTGGCGATCGCGGCGCCGCGTATCCCCCACTTGAAGCCGAAGAGGAAGAGTGGCGCGAGGCCTGCGTTGAGGAAGGCGCCGATGAGGTTGGTCCACATCGCCTTGCCCGGATAGCCGGTGGCGCGCATCACGTTGTTGTAGGAGAAGGTGAGGTTCATCAGCACCATGCCCGGAAGCACCCACAGCAGAAACTCCCTGGCGTAGGGCAGCGAGTGGGGGGAGGCTCCGAACAGCAGCAGTATGTCGTCGAGGAAGAGCGAGAACATCGTCACGTAGAAGATGCCCATGAGGATGGTGAGCTGCACCGAGTTGCCGAGTACCAGCCCCGCCATGCGCCTGTCGTTCTGCCCGAATACAATCGAGATGCGGGTGGCCGCGCCGATGCCTACCAGCATGCCGAAGGCCGTGGAGATGTTCATCACGGGAAAGGTGACGGCGATGCCGGCCACCACGTTGGGGTCGGGGATGGCATGGCCGATCACTATCGAGTCTATGATGTTGTAGATGGCCATGACGACAGTGCCCACCACGGCGGGTATACTGTATTTTAGGAGCAGACGCCACACGGGGAGTGTGCCGAGTTCCTGCATTCTGTCGGCCGATTTTATTGTCTGAGTCATCACAAGTCCCTTTTATATCTGCAAAATTAGCCAATTGTTTTCAGATGTCCAATAAAAGGGATTGGAAAAGGGGAGAAGGGTAAGCGCAGGAGAGCTATCAGGTATGCTGTGCTGCGCCCTGTGTCCGGTGTGAGGCATGACGCCGCAACACGGCGTTGAGCCCGGCGAGCATCGCACCGACCACGGCCACGGTGCCGACCAGCCGAAGTGCGTAGGGTGAGACCTCCATGCCTGACAGTATGCTCCTGAGCGGCGTTGCCACCGACATGGCCAGGGCTCCGGGCAGCTCCGGCATCACGATGACGAGAGCCACGACGGCCGCCACTACACATGCCACGGGCACCACGCGTGCCATCAGTCTCTCCCGCCGCTCCTCGCGCTCACGCTCCCGACGCGCCCGGGCCGCCGCCAGGGTGGCGGTGCGCCGCGCGAATCCGGGGGCAAGGCCCGGCGAGCTGTCGAGGCGCGACACCGAGCGGGCGATCAGGGCGTCGAGCCTGGCGTCGGTATCTGTATTTCCGGCTTTCGATGTGCCGGGTATGATTCTCTTTTCCATAAAAAGTCCTTTCATGTTTGGGGCGTCAGCCCGGAGGTGATCGCCTCCTTGAGGCGACGGCGGAGGCGCATGAGACGCACCTTCACGTTCGACTGCGACAGGTGCATGATTTCCGCTATCTCTGCAACGGGGCGAGAGTCATAATAGTATAACGTCAGAAGCGCTCGGTCGTCGGGAGGAAGGGCCTGCATCGCTTCCACCAGCAGGTCTACGCGCGGGTCGGCCTCATCCTCACCCGACGTCTGGAGCGACGCCTCGGCGGCAGTGAGCGGAGTCTCGTCGCCCAGGCGCCTGCGGCGGCTGGCGAGGCGCCGCTCGTGGTCGATTGCCATATTGTAGGCGATGCGGAATATCCAGGTGCCCACGGCCGAGCCTCCCGTGAAGGAGGCGGCGCGGCTGTAGACCTGCATCATGATCTCCTGGGTGATATCCTCGGCATCGGGCGCCGAGCCCGTGACGCGCACAACCAGAGCGAATACCCTTGCGGAATACTTCTCCACAAGGGTCTCGAAGGCTATGGTGTCGCCTGTGGCGGCCACCGAGGCGAGAAGCTCGCTGTCGGAGTCCGGCCTGGGGCGGGAGCGGCGTGATGTCAGGTTGAAAAGTGTCATGTCGCCATTTTTGACGGAAGGAGAGGGGATGCGGTTACACGTGAAAAAAGAAAAATATTTTTCCCGCGGTGGTGTAACCGCAGGGACCCGCCATGCGTCAAACGGTTACAAAATTAACAAAATCATTTCATCAACCCATAAAACACATCACATTATGAATATGGATTTCATCATGGTGCCTCTGGTGCTCTTCATCATCGGCGAGACCATCTACAGGATTTTTCAGCTTTACGCCACGCGCCGCGAGCGCATCCTCTTTATAGAGAAGATGAACGAGATCCCTGCCGACGCATCCGAAACATGCGCCCGGCGCCTTCAGAGGCAGCGGTCGCTTCTCGATTTCCAATCGTCAGGAATAGGACGCTTCACCTCCCTGCGCTGGGCCCTCGCGCTCATGGGAATTGGTCTCGGCATGCTCGCTGGCATCCTCATAGATGTGGCGCTCAATCCGCGCATCCTCGACCAGTGGGACTTCACCGACGGCATATACGGCGTGATATTCGCGGCCTCCATGTTCCTGTTCGGCGGCCTGGGCCTCGTGGTATCCTACATAGTGGAGAACCGCCAGTCGCGCCTATCCCAGTCACCGAAGGAGTGATTCCTCACAATCCGTTGCGTTGCTTGACGGCGACGACGCTATTCCGGGCGTTGCCGCCGCCATGCCTATTTCTCCAGGTCGGCCGGGACTCGGCGCGTGAGCAGCGAGAAGACGACGATGATCACAGCCAGGCCGATGAATACCCATGCCGTGGAATGCATGATATTGCCACGGCCCACAAGGGGCGCCACGACCGCTCCGAATGCGTAG
Source organism: uncultured Muribaculaceae bacterium (assembly GCA_947626355.1). Taxonomy (GTDB): domain Bacteria; phylum Bacteroidota; class Bacteroidia; order Bacteroidales; family Muribaculaceae; genus Lepagella. Next base: position 34,540 of record CANQRV010000005.1, on the reverse strand, counting down.
CCGGCCACACCGAGGATGGCCGACGCATCGCCCGCGTCGCTCCGGCCCTCGTTCATCGCCAGCGTGTTGCCCGCCGTGAAGATCATCCCTGACGAGAAGAGGATGGGAAGAAGCAGCAGCTCGTAGAGCCAGAACGAGTCGAAGCAAAGGAGCGCCACGCTCTCCAGCGCCACGCTCGCAGCCACGCAGACCCCTCCGGTGAAGGCAGCCCGCTTCAACGGCTTGAACCTCAGCGCCAGCATCGATCCCGTGGCCACCATGATGGAGTTGGCTCCCATGATGCAGCCGAACACATCCTGCCGGAATCCGTAATGGGTCTGCATGATGAACGGCGCCGATGATATGTAGGCGAACAGCAGTCCCAGCGCCGCGCCTTTAAGCAGCACATGGGTCATGAACGGCCGGTCGCAAAGCAGCGGCCCGTAGGCCTTGAAGGCTTTCCATACGCTTCCCTGTTCGAGCTTAGCCTCCGGCAGGCTCTCCTTCAGCATCGGCGAGAACGCCAGCAGAATGACGGCAAACGCCGTCAGCACCACAAACACGCCTTTCCAGTCGAAATGCTGCGACACAAACCCGCCGATCACCGGCGCGCTGGCCGGCGCAAACCCGTTGATGGCGCCCACGATGGCCATGGTCTTCGCCAGCTGCCGCCCCTGGAAGAAGTCGGTCGGGATGCTGCGCGCCAGGAAATACCCTCCCGACGCCCCTATGCCCTGCACGAGCCGACACCCGAGGAAGAAATGGATGGTGGGGGAGAACAGGGAGGCCACCGCTCCGGCTATGAACACCAGCACAGAGGCCACCAGGATCGGCTTGCGTCCGTATTTGTCGCTGAACGGGCCAAGCAGGATCTGTCCCAGGCCCAGGCCTATCATTCCGAATGTAAGGCCGAGCTGCACTGTCGGCACCGAGCAGTGGAAATAGCCGGTCATCGAGGGGAGCGAAGGCACATACATGTCGTTGACAAACGAGCCGAACGCGCTAAGCGCCGCAAGATATATTACTAAAAAGGTGAATCTGACCGTAATGCCGGTCTTGGTGGTGAGTGTCTTCATAATTGTCTGGATCGGGAAAAGTTGATAAGCGGGAATGTCAGTGGCCTATGCCGGTCGTGATGACGTATGCGGTGTATCCGAGGTAGAGGGCTATGAGCAGAATGCCCTCCGGGCGGCTGACGCCACGGCTCCTTGTGGCCCCGAAAATCCACAGCAGCACCGCCGCGGCAACCAGTGTCGTGAAGTCGATGAACGTGATGGTGCCGGCGTCGAGCGGGCGGCATGTGGCGCAGACTCCTATAATGAAGAAGACATTGAAGGCGCATGCGCCCACCACATTGCCGAGCGCGATCTGCGGCTGGCGTTTCCAGGCGGCGATCGCCGAGGTGGCGATGTCGGGAGCCGAGCTGCCGAAAGCCACTATGGTAAGACCCACCATAGCCTCCGAGAGGCCTGCCTTGAGCGCTATCGCAGACGCGCCGTCGACTATCCAGTTGCCTCCGATCACCAGCGCCGCGAGGCCGCCGACAATCATCACGGCCGAGAGCCAGATGCTCTGCGCGCCATTTCCCGTCCGGTCGATGTCGCCCCTGATGCGCCTCAACAGGAGGGCCGGAGTGAGGCGACGGGCGTGAGCCCCATCAGCGGCGACGGGCGCCGGCTGCTTGCTGACGGGTAGCGGATCCGCTTGCCGAGAAGCCCGGGCGCTGTCAGGCGCCTCCTTGAGCTTTGCGGGCTCCGGCTTCGCCATCGAGAAGGTATAGGCCATGAAGATGGCGAAAAAGGCCAGCAGCATAAGGCCGTCGGTGCGCGACACTATATTGCTGCGGCTGCCGTCGAAGAGGACGTCGTCGCCGCAGAAGAATAAGGTCAGGGAGGAGAGCACGAGCATGAAAATGTCTTTGTTCTCCATATCTTGTCCTATCGGCACCGGGGTGATGACGGCCATCACGCCCACCACGAAGAGCAGGTCGAAGATGTTGGCGCCCACGATGTCGCCCAAGGCGAGCGATGATTTTCCCTCCAGCGTCGACATAAGCGATATCACCAGGTCGGGCGTCGAAGAGCCGAAGGCCACGACGGTGAGGCCGATCACAAGCTTGGAGACATGGAAACGGCGTGCCACAGCTTCGGCGCCGTCGGTGAGGTAGTTGCCGCCGGCCACTATGAGGATGAGGCCCAGAATCAGAAACAGTATGTCGTGAAACATCGCGGATATAATTTAAGTGGACTTTTAGATATAACCAATCAGGGGACGACAATGATTAACCGGGACGAAAAAATCATACAACTGCCATATCGTGGCGAAAGATGACGCGCTGCGTCGCCATTCCGCGGCGGTTATGTCTCCGGTGGGCGCGACGGTTTACAAAATGGTACCGAAGTAGCCGTATGAAAATAAATATCGCGGGTAATTTGTGCAATTCAGGGATTTTCACTAATTTTGACAAAAATTGGAGAGGCCTCTGCGGAAGCCTTTCATATTCACCATGAAACGCCTTAACCATCAACCATGAGCCAGAAAATTTCATTGCAGGAGGCTGTGGGGAAAATCAAGGACGGCATGACCATCATGGTCGGCGGCTTCCTTGCCAACGGCACTCCCAACTCCATCATCGACGCCCTCGCGAAGTCAGGGGTCAAGGATCTGACTGTAATATGCAACGACACCGCGTATCCCGACAAGGGTATCGGCCAGCTGCTCGTCAACGGACAGATAAAGAAACTCATCGCGTCATACATCGGCGCAACGCCGCAGGCCTCCGAGAAAATGAACAGCGGAGAGCTTGAGATCGAGTTCTCGCCGCAGGGCACGCTCGCCGAGCGTGTAAGGGCCGGCGGCTGCGGTCTCGGCGGCTTCCTCACGCCCACCGGCCTCGGCACAGTCGTGGCAGAAGGAAAGCAGGTGGTGAACATCGGCGGCAAGGACTATCTGCTTGAGCTTCCCCTCCGCGCCGATGTGGCCCTGATCGGCGCCAGCGTGGCCGATGAGGCGGGCAACCTCGTCTACAGAGGCACTTCCATGAACTTCAACCCCCTGATGGCCACAGCCGCCGACCTCGTGATCGTAGAGGCCAAGGAGCATGTGCCCGTCGGAGAGATCCTTCCCGAGAACGTCCACACTCCCGGCGTGCTTGTAGACTATATCCTTGAATATTGACACTCCGCGCGCCGGCCTCTGCCGGCCGGCTGCTCATTATAATAATTGCATACAAATGGAAAAATCGATGATTCGCGTGCGCATGAGCGCAAAAGACGCACACTACGGCGGTAATCTTGTTGACGGAGCCCACATGGTGCACCTCTTCGGCGACGTGGCGACAGAGCTGCTCATCATGCACGACGGCGACGAAGGTCTCTTCTGCGCCTACGACAATATAGAATTTCTCGCTCCCGTATATGCCGGCGACTATATCGAGGCTGTCGGCGAGATCGTGAAGGTGGGCAACACCTCGCGCAAGATGGTGTTCGAGGCCCGCAAGGTGATTGCCCCGCGCCCCGACATCTCCGCTTCCGCAGCCGACGTGCTTCCCGAGCCTGTGGTGGTGTGCCGCGCCAGCGGCACGTGTGTCGTGAAGAAAGAAGACCAGCGTAAGAACTGACGGATATGGAGAAGCTTATCATCACAGCCGCCATCTGCGGCGCGGAGGTCACCAAGGAGCAGAACCCCGCTGTGCCCTACACTGTGGAGGAAATCGTGCGTGAGGCCAAGTCGGCCGTCGACGCCGGAGCCGCCATCGTGCATATCCATGTGAGGGAAGACGACGGCACTCCCACCCAGAGCAAGGCCCGGTTCAAGGAGTGTATCGACGCCATCCTAAAGGTGTGTCCAGACGTGATTCTCATCCCCTCCACCGGCGGCGCCGTAGGCATGACCGCCGAGGAGCGCCTCCAGCCCACGGAGCTCGACCCCGAGATGGCCACTCTCGACTGCGGCACATGCAATTTCGGCGACGACGTGTTTGAGAACACGATGCCCATGATGCGCGACTTCGGCAAGCGCATGATGGAGCGCGGCATCAAGCCCGAATATGAGTGCTTCGAGATGGGTCACCTCGACACCGTGCTCAACATGGCCCGCAAGGGACAGGTGCCCGGTGCCCCCATGCAGTTCAATTTCGTGCTCGGCGTGCCCGGCTGCACCACAGCCACGGTGCCCAACCTGTGCTGGCTGGTCAACGCCATACCCGCCGGCTCCACATGGACCGTGACCGGCGTTGGCCGCAACGCCTTCCCGATGGCCGCCGCAGCAATAGCCATGGGCGGCAACGTCAGGGTGGGTTTTGAAGACAACCTCTATCTCTCCAAAGGGGTGCTCGCAAAGTCAAACGGCGAGCTCGTGGAGAAGGTGGTGCGAATAGCCCGGGAGCTCGGCCGCGAGATCGCCACTCCAGCCGAGGCCCGCGAGATACTCGGCCTCGCTCCCCGCAGATAACGCGGCATCCCGGCTCCCCTCCATGAAGAGGGGGAGCCACATCCTTAAATCGAAAATACAAAAAAATAAATTTAATATCATGCAGAAGAAAGGTAATAAATACGGAACACACAGAGTAATAGAGCCCAAGGGAGTGCTTCCCCAGCCGGCCGACAAGATCGACAACAACATGGACGAGATCTACGACAACGAGATCCTCATCGACGTGCAGACCCTCAACATCGACTCAGCCTCCTTCACCCAGATCGAGGAGCAGGCAAAGGGCGACAAGGAGGAGATCGCGCGCATCATGCTCGACATCGTGGCAAAGCAGGGCAAGCACCGCAACCCGGTGACCGGCTCCGGCGGTATGCTCCTCGGCACAGTAGAGAAAATCGGCGACGCTCTCAAGGGTAAGATCGATCTTAAGGAAGGCGACAAGATCGCGACACTTGTATCGCTCTCGCTCACTCCCCTCCGCATCGACAGGATAAAGGATATCCGTCCCGAGATCGACCAGGTGGACATCGACGGCAAGGCCATCCTCTTCGAGAGCGGCATCTACGCCAAGATTCCCTCCGATCTCCCCGAGAACCTCGCCCTCTCCGCCCTCGACGTGGCAGGCGCTCCCGCACAGACCGCCAAGCTCGTGAAGCCCGGCGACACAGTGCTCATCATCGGAGCCGGCGGCAAGTCGGGTATGCTCTGCTGCTACGAGGCCAAGAAGCGCGCAGGCGTCACAGGCAAGGTGATCGGCCTCTGCCACAGCCAGAAGAGCACCGAGCGTCTCCAGAATCTTGGTTTCTGCGACTATGTCTTCTCCGCCGACGCCACAAAGCCCGTGCCCGTGATGGACAAGATCGCAGAGCTCACCAACGGCCACATGGCTGACGTCACAATCAACAACGTCAACATCCCCGACACGGAGATGACCTCCATCCTCTGCACGAAAGACACCGGCGTGGTCTACTTCTTCTCAATGGCCACAAGCTTCACGAAGGCCGCTCTCGGCGCAGAGGGCGTAGGCTCCGACGTGACGATGATCGTGGGCAACGGCTACACAAAGGGCCATGCCGAGATCACTCTCCAGGAGCTCCGTGAGAACGAGGCACTCCGCAAGATCTTCACCGACCTTTACGCTTAAGTCAGTCCCGACATGGCAACCGACAGAAGACACCAGCTTTTCCCCGACGTCACCGACGAGCAGTGGAACGACTGGAAGTGGCAGGTGAGAAACCGCATCGAGACGGTCGATCAGCTGAAGAAATACTTCCCGCTGACGGCCGAGGAGGAGGAAGGCGTGCGCAATGCGCTCCAGCATCTGCGCATGGCCATCACCCCCTACTATCTCAGCCTCATCGATCCGTCAGATCCCCACGACCCCATACGCAAGCAGGCGATCCCCACCGCCGCCGAGCTCCATAAGGCTGACGCCGACCTCGACGACCCGCTTCACGAGGACAGCGACTCCCCGGTGCCGGGCCTTACCCACAGGTATCCCGACAGGGTGCTCTTCCTCATCACCGACCAGTGCTCCATGTACTGCCGCCATTGCACACGCCGCAGATTTGCCGGCCAGCGCGACGCTGCCTCGCCTCTCGAGCGTATCGACAATGCCATCGCGTATATCGCCCGCACTCCCCAGGTGAGAGACGTGCTCCTCTCAGGCGGCGACGCCCTGCTCGTGAGCGACGAGCGCCTCGAGTACATCATCAGGAAGCTCCGCGAGATTCCCCATGTGGAGATCATCCGCATCGGCTCGCGCACTCCGGTGGTGCTCCCGCAGCGCATCACCCCCGAGCTCGTGGCAATGCTCTCGAAGTATCATCCCATCTGGCTCAACACCCACTTCAACCATCCCAACGAGATCACTCCCGAGTCGACTCTCGCATGCGCGCGCCTCGCCAACGCCGGCGTGCCCCTCGGCAACCAGAGCGTGCTCCTCAGAGGGGTCAACGACTGCACCAATGTGATGAAGCGCCTCGTGAGGGAGCTCGTGAAGATTCGCGTGAGACCGTACTACATATATCAGTGCGACCTCTCGACGGGTATCGAGCATTTCCGCACCCCGGTGTCGAAAGGCATCGAGATCATGGAGAACCTCCGCGGACATACTTCCGGCTACGCCGTGCCCACTTTCGTGGTCGACGCCCCCGGTGGCGGCGGCAAGACTCCGGTGATGCCCAACTACGTCATCTCCCAGTCGCCCACAAGGGTAGTGCTCCGCAACTATGAGGGTGTGATCACCACCTACACGGAGCCCACCGACTACAAGGAGGAATGTCACTGCCCAGAATGCGAGGCGGCGCGCCGCAAGCAGCTCCACAAGGAGGGCATCGCAAGCCTCCTCAACGGCGAGCAGCTCTCCCTCGAGCCCAGCAAGCTTGCCCGCCACGAGCGTAACAAACACTGAACCACGCCGATATGGCTGAGCCGGAGGCTTCTCTCATCGACAGAATCGCCAGCTATGACAGCGTGGCGATCGTCGGCCTCGCCAAGAACGCGGGCAAGACGGAATGTCTCAACTACATTCTGCGGGGTCTCCACGACCGCGGCCTGACTCCCGCCGTCACCTCCATAGGTGTCGACGGCGAGCAGACCGACGCCGTCAGCCATACCCGGAAGCCTGAGATAACACTCTTCGAGGAGACGGTATTCGTCACCTCGGAGAGTTTCTACCGCTCCCGGGGCGTCACTTCGAAGGTGCTCGGCATAGGAACGCGGGCCACAGCTCTCGGGCGCCTCGTCACCGCCAGGGTGAGAACCCACGGCAAGGTGATCCTCGCCGGGCCGCCCGACACGGCGTCGCTCCGCAGACTCATCTCCGACCTCGGGGCCTACAGTCCCGACGTGACCCTCGTAGACGGCGCGCTCTCACGCATGAGCTCCGCCTCGCCGGCCGTCACCGACGCCCTCGTGCTGGCCACCGGCGCCGCAATCGCCCCCTCGATCCCCGAGATCACCCGCCGCACGGCATTCGTATGCGAGGTGATGCGCCTTCCGGCGCTCCCGCCGGAGATGGCCCGAAGGCTCGAGGATGTGGAGAGGGGAGTGGTGGCAGTCGATGCCCATGGCGGCATTCATGACCTTGGCCTTTCGTCGGCAATCGCGCTCGGCTCCGCCGCGGCCGACATTCCGACCGACACAGCGCTGCTATATGTGGCCGGCGCCGTCACCGACAGGCTTCTCGCCACACTCCGGCAGCTCCCGCAGACCGACGGCATGGCTCTCGCGATGCGCGACTTCTCCTGTATGTTCGCATCGCGCGAGGCGTTCACGGCCTTCACTTCCAAGGGAGGAGCCGTCTTCGTGGCACGCCCGTGCCGTGTGCTCGCCATCTGCGTAAATCCGACATCTCCCGCAGGCTACCGAGTCGACTCGCGCCGACTCTGCGACTCAATAAAAGAAAAAACAGGCATCGACACCATCGATGTCAGACTTAACCGGAATCTGCCATGACATTCACCCGGCTCACTGCCTCAATCCCCGGCCTCCGCCATATAGCCGACAGTCTCGAGATCATGTCGGCGCCAGGACGCGCCCATCTCAACGCCCTTGAGATGACGGCCGACACCGGTGTCATCGCCGAGCGTCTCGACAAGGCGGGGAAGGCTGTCGTGGCCGTGTCGGATCCGGCTGCAGCCAGGCCGCTCGCCCGGCTGCTTCACGTGCTGATGTGTGTCAACGACATCAGCGGCACGCTCCGCCGCCTCGCCGCCGGGCAGGTGACCGACGACACGGAGCTCTTCGAGCTCAAGACCTTCGCCCTCCAGTGTGGCGACATCAGCCGCTACTGCGCCGAGATGGATCTCGATGCCGTAGCCATACCCGATATGACCGCGACGGTGGCCATACTCGACCCGGACGGAGCCCGAATCCCACATTTCTTCATCTACGACAGCTACGATCCGCGTCTTGCCCCTCTGCGCCGCCGCATCAACGCATGCGATGCCGGAAGCGAGGAGGGCGCCGCCCTCTTTGCGGAGGCCACTGCCGTGGAAGACGAGGTGAGATGCGCTCTCGCGGCCCGGCTGCGCCCGCTGGCTCGCGTGGCCATCGAGGCTCTCGCCGCTGTCGGAGAGCTTGATTTCCTCATCGCCCACGCGAAGCTTGCCGTCGCCCAGGGGCTCTGCCGCCCGTGCATAGCCGATGAGGGCGACACACGTTATACAGCCCTGTTCAATCCGCAGGTGAGGGAGGTTTTGCGCAGGAGGAAACGCGACTTCCAGCCCATCGACATCTCCGTGGGCGAAGGCGTCTGCGTGATCACCGGCGCAAACATGGGTGGCAAGAGCGTCATCCTGAAGACCGTCGCCCTGGCCCAGACCCTCGCCCAGCTCGGCCTCTACGTGCCGGCCTCCCGGGCATCGGTGACAGTGGTGGAGGAGGTCAGGGTGTGTCTCGGCGACGACCAGTCGGAGCTCACCGGCCTATCGTCGTTTGCCGCCGAGATGCTGAGTATCGACAGCGCCCTGAAGGAGGCGTCCTCCGGCCGACGCCTCCTCGTGCTCATCGACGAGCCGGGACGCACCACCAATCCCGAGGAAGGTCGCGCCATCGCCGGCGCCATCATCAGCTGTTTCGGCGCCCTGCCGAGCATCACGGTGGTCACCACCCACTACAGCGGCCTCCATGCCTCGCGCCGCCTCAGGGTCAGGGGCCTCTCCAATGCCGCCGACGGCAGCATCGGCTCGATAGCCGACATCCCCCTCCTCATGGACTACTCGCTGGAGGAAGACTCCGCAGCAGCGGCGCCACGCGAGGCGCTGCGCATCGCCGCCATGCTCGGCATCGACCCGACGCTCATCGACTCGGCGGCCCGTTTTTTAACTCTGCAACAATCACAACTTTAATATAGAAATGCAAGAAAGCAAATTAGGCCTCGATTTCAATAAAGTCGCCCACGCGAAAGACGTCGCCCGCAAGATCGCTCTCGACGTGCAGTCGTTTGTCGACCAATACACCACGGTGGCTGTGGAGCGCACGCTCTGCCGCCTCTTAGGCGTCGACGGCGTCGACGACAACACAGTGCCACTGCCCAATGTGCTCGTCAACCACATCAAGGAGAACGGCCTCCTCGGACGCGGCATACTCTATTTCATTGCCAACGCCATCATAGCCACCGGCCTCGACCCGCAGGCCATCGCCGAGAAGGTGGCAGCCGGCGAGCTCGACCTCACGCGCCTTGAGGGCCATTCCTCCGAAGAGGTGGCCGAAGCCCTGCGTCCCTATGTGGAGGCTTCCGTGAAGCGCATCAGCGAGCGCCGAAGCAAGAAAGAGCATTATCTCGCCACGATAGGCGAGGGCTCCAAGCCCTACCTCTACGTCATCGTCGCCACCGGCAACATCTACGAGGACGTGGTGCAGGCGCAGGCCGCTGCCCGTCAGGGCGCCGACATCATCGCCGTGATCCGCACCACCGGTCAGAGCCTCCTCGATTATGTCCCCTACGGCGCCACCACAGAGGGATTCGGCGGCACTTTCGCCACTCAGGAGAACTTCCGCATCATGCGCAAGGCCCTCGACGAGGTAGGCGAGGAGGTGGGACGCTATATCCGCCTCTGCAACTACTGCTCCGGCCTCTGCATGCCGGAAATCGCAGCCATGGGTGCCCTCGAGGGTCTCGACGTCATGCTCAACGACGCCCTCTACGGTATCCTCTTCCGCGACATCAACATGCAGCGCACCCTTGTCGACCAGTTCATGAGCCGCGTCATCAACGGATTCGCAGGGGTGATCATCAACACCGGTGAAGACAACTACCTCACTACGGCCGACGCCGTAGAGGAGGCACATACCGTGCTCGCCTCCGACCTCATCAACGAGCAGCTCGCCCTTCTCGCAGGCCTCCCCGAGGAGCAGATGGGTCTCGGACACGCCTTCGAGATGGATCCCTCGCTTGAGAACGGCTTCCTCCTCGAGCTCGCCCAGGCCCAGATGATCCGCGAGATCTTCCCCAAGGCCACCCTCAAATACATGCCCCCCACGAAGTTCATGACCGGAAACATATTCCGCGGCCATATCCAGGACGCCCTCTTCAATATGATCGGCATCTGGACCCATCAGGGCATCCAGCTCCTCGGCATGCCCACGGAGGCCATCCACACTCCCTTCATGAGCGACCGCTACCTCTCGATCGAGAACGCCAAGTATATCTTCGGCAACATGAAGAGCATCGGCGACGAGATGGAGTTCAAGAAAGACGGCATCATCCAGACACGCGCCCGCGAGGTGCTCTCCAAGGCCACATCCCTGCTCGAGCAGATGGAGAGCGAAGGGCTCTTCTCCGCTCTCGAGAAGGGTATCTTCGCCGATGTGAAGCGCCCGAAGAACGGCGGAAAGGGCCTCGAGGGAGTGGCTCCCAAGACCGAAGGCTATTACAATCCATTTATTGAAATAATGCTTAACAGAGAAGAGAAATGAGCGAAGGCCTGTATTCAACCGAGAAAAAAGATTTCGACAAGACGCTCGACCTGAAAGCCGTGAAGCCCTACGGCGACACCATGAACGACGGCAAGACCCAGGTCAGCTTCACCCTCCCTGTGCCCGCAGGCGACGAGGCCGTGGAAGCGGCCAAGCAGCTGATGCGCAAGATGGGATTCGAGAATCCACTCATCGTCTACCATAAGGAGCTCACCGAGGGCTTCACTTTCTTCAACTGCTACGGCAGCTGCACCCACACCGTCGACTACACCGGCATCCACGTGCCCAAGGTGGAGGGCACCAAATGGGATATGCAGCAGACCGACGACTTCATCCGCGAGCACATCGGACGCCCGCTGGTGGTGGTCGGCGCCAGCACCGGCACCGACGCCCACACCGTAGGCATCGACGCCATCATGAACATGAAGGGCTTCGCCGGCCACTACGGACTCGAGCGATACGAGATGTTCGAGGCCCACAACCTCGGCAGCCAGGTGCCCAACGACGAGTTTATCGCCAGGGCAGTGGAGCTCGGCGCCGATGCCCTCCTCGTGTCGCAGACAGTCACCCAGAAAGACGTACACATCCACAACATGGTGGAGCTCGTGGAGCTTCTTGAGGCTGAGGGCCTCCGCGACAAGATGATTATCGTCTGCGGCGGCGCGCGCATCTCCCACGAGCTGGCAAAGGAGCTCGGCTACGACGCCGGTTTCGGCATGAACACATACGCCGACGACGTCGCCTCCTTCATCGCGCAGGAGTTCGACCGTCGCCAGCATTCCAAATGATGACTGAAAACTAATAACTAATTGAAAAACATAATGGACAAACAGCAGATCAGAGAGACTATCGCCCGCCGTGCCGCCAAGGAGCTGCGCGACGGTTATGTGGTGAATCTCGGCATCGGCCTCCCGACGCTGATTCCCAACTACCTTCCGGAGGGAGTGCACGTCACCATCCACTCCGAGAACGGACTTCTCGGCATGGGTCCCCGTCCCGCCGAGGGTGAGGAGGATCCCGAATACACCGACGCAGGCGGTGCCTTCACTTCCGGTCTCCCCGGAGCCGCCACGTTCGACAGCGCTACCTCTTTCGGCTATGTCAGGGGCGGACATGTCGACGTCACTGTGCTCGGCGCCCTCCAGACCGACGCCAAAGGCAATCTCGCCAACTGGTGTATCCCCGGCAAGAAGACTCCCGGCATGGGCGGAGCTATGGACCTCCTCGCAGGCGCCAGGCGCGTGATCCTCGCAATGGAACACACCGCCAAGGGCAACCATAAGATTCTCGAAGAGTGTACTCTGCCGCTCACGGCTGCCGGTGCCGTCAACCTCATCATCACGGAGATGGGCGTCATCGAGGTGACTCCCGACGGCCTCGTGCTCGCCGAGATCAATCCCGAATTCACTGTCGACCAGGTGAAGGAAGCCACAGGCGCTACGCTCAAGGTGGCCGAGAACCTCGGCAAAATGTGCTGACACGCCATGGACTACCGCTTTCTCAACCATGAGCTCTCGCCCGAAGGCATACTGACGCTCGAGATCTCCGCTCCGGCCACCCTCAACGCCCTGAGCCGCGAGATCCTCGAGGAGCTCGACGCTTTCGTTGGCGCTGTCCCCGCCGAGGCGAAGGTGATGGTGGTGCGCGGGGCCGGCCCCAAGTCGTTTGTGGCCGGCGCCGACATCTCGCAGATGGCTCCCTTCAGCCCGGAGCAGGGACTCGACTTCGGGCGATTCGGAGCTGCTGTCTTCCGCAGGATAGAGGAGCTCCCCATTCCCGTGATCGCGGCTGTCAACGGCTTCGCCCTCGGCGGCGGCTGCGAGCTCGCCATGGCCTGCGACATCCGCGTGGCATCCGCCAACGCCAAGTTCGGACAGCCCGAGGTGAAGCTAGGCATCGTGCCCGGCTTCTCCGGCACCTACCGCCTCGCGAAGCTTGTGGGGCAGGGCTACGCCAAGGAGATGATATATTCGGGCCGCGTCATCAAGGCTGACGAGGCCCTGAGGATCGGCCTGGTCAACCATGTGCTTCCTCCCGAGGAGCTGATGGACTTCGTGATGGCGCTCGCCGCCGACATAGCCGCCAACGCCCCGGTGGCCGTGCGCAAGGCAAAGGAATGCATCAACGCTTCCTACGATCTCGACGAGGCCGGGGCACTCGCCTTCGAGAACCGTGCATTCTCCGACTGCTTCGCCACCGACGACCAGAAAGAGGGGATGCAGGCATTCCTCGGCAAAAGAAAACCTATGTTTAAGAATAAATAATCCGACTCATGAATATAGAGAAAATTTCAGTGATAGGCACAGGCACTATGGGTGCCGGCATCGTGCAGGCCTTCGCCCAGGCCGGCCGCAAGGTGACGATGAAGAGCCGCAGCGAGGCCTCCAACGCCAAGGCCATGGGCAAGATCACAAAGTCGCTCGCACGCCTCGTGGAGAAGGGCAAGATGGAGCAGGCCGCAATGGACGCCGTGCTCGCCAACATCACCCTCACCTGCGACTACGCCGACATCGCCGACTCCGACCTCGTGATCGAGGCTGCTGTCGAGAGCCTTGACCTCAAGCTCGAGCTCTTCGCGATGCTCGACGGCCTCTGCAAGCCCGAGGCTGTGCTCGCCACCAACTCCTCGTCGCTCTCCATCACCGCCATCGGCGCCGCCACCAAGCGCTCCGATAAGGTGATCGGCATGCACTTCTTCAACCCCGCTCCCGTGATGAAGCTTGTGGAGGTGATCCGCGGCCAGAAGACATCGGATGAGGTCTTCGACGCCGTGTCGGCCCTCTGCACCGCCATCGGCAAGGTGCCTGTGGAGGTCAACGAGGCCCCCGGCTTCGTAGTCAACCGCGTGCTTATCCCGATGATCAACGAGGCTGTGGGCATCCTCGCCGACGGCGTGGCCTCGCGCGACGACATCGACAACGCCATGAAGCTCGGCGCCAATCATCCCATGGGGCCTCTCGCTCTCGGCGACCTCATAGGCCTCGACGTATGCCTCGCCATCATGGAAGTGCTCCATTCCGAGTTCGGCGACGACAAATACCGTCCCCACCCCCTGCTCCGCAAGATGGTGCGCGCCAATCTTCTCGGCAGAAAGACCGGTGAGGGTTTCTATAAATACTAAAAACAACAATCACAACAATACACTTCAATGGATTTCAGTCTGACTAAAACCGACCGTCTGTTTCTTCAGATGATCAGGGAATTCGCCGACAAGGAGGTGAAGCCTCTGGCCGCCGAGATCGACGAGACGGAACGCTTCCCGATGGAGACGGTGGAGAAGATGGCCAAGCTCGGCCTCATGGGCATTCCCGTGCCTGTGGAGTACGGGGGAGCCGGCGGCAATAATGTGCTCTACACAATGGCTGTAGAGGAGCTCTCGCGCGTCTGTGCCACAACCGGCGTGATTCTCTCCGCCCACACATCGCTCTGCGTGGCCCCGATCATGCATTTCGGCACAAAGGAGCAGAAAGAGAAATACCTTCCGAAGCTCGCTTCGGGTGAGTGGATCGGCGCCTTCGGCCTCACAGAGCCCAACGCCGGCACCGACGCCTCCGCACAGCAGACCACTGCCGTGAGGGAGGGCGACCACTACGTGCTCAACGGTTCCAAGATATTCATCACCAACGCCGGTTACGCCAGTGTCTACATCATCATGGCCATGACCGACAAGAGCAAGGGCACAAAGGGCATCTCCGCCTTTATCGTGGAGAAGGATTTCCCGGGATTCTCCGTCGGCAAGAAGGAGAAGAAGATGGGTATCCGGGGCTCCGCCACATGCGAGCTCATCATGGAAAACTGCATCGTGCCCGCCGAGAACCTCCTCGACCAGGAGGGCAAAGGCTTCAAGGTTGCCATGTGGACCCTCGACGGCGGCCGTATCGGCATCGCCTCCCAGGCCCTCGGCATCGCCCAGGGTGCCATGGACGAGACTGTCTCCTACCTCAAGGAGCGCAAGCAGTTCGGCAGGGCCCTCGCAAAGTTCCAGAACATGCAGTTCCAGCTCGCCGACATGGAGACCCGCATCCAGGCCTCCCGTCTGCTCGTGCGCCGCGCCGCCTGGAAGGAAGACGCCAAGGTCCCCTACAGCGCCGATGCCGCGATGGCCAAGCTCTTCGCCGCCGAGACAGCCATGGAGATGACCACAAAGGCCGTGCAGTATCACGGCGGCTACGGCTACACCCGCGAGTATCCCGTCGAGAGAATGATGCGCGACGCCAAGATCACAGAGATCTATGAGGGCACCTCCGAGGTGCAGCGCATGGTGATCGCAGGCCAGTTATTCAAATAATCAAGCAAAAACAATCACATCATGAATATAGTGGTATGTATCAAACAGGTGCCCGACACCACCGAGATCAAGCTCGACCCGGTGAAAGGCACTCTGATCCGCGACGGCGTGCCGAGCATCATGAACCCCGACGACAAGGGCGGTCTCGAATTCGCGTTGCGTCTCAAAGATAAATACGGCGCCAATGTGACGGTCATCACCATGGGGCCCCCTCAGGCCGAGGAGATCCTCCGCGAGGCCTACGCCATGGGCGTCGACCGCGCCATCCTCCTCAGCGACCGTAAGTTTGGCGGCGCCGACACCCTCGCCACGTCGCGCACCATCGCCGCAGCCCTCCGCAAGCTCGACTATGACCTGGTGATCACCGGCCGTCAGGCCATCGACGGCGACACAGCGCAGGTAGGCCCCCAGATTGCCGAGCACCTCGACCTTCCGCAGGTGACATACGCCGAGTCGCTCGAGTTTGACGGCGACAAGACATTCACCGTGAAGAAAGCCGATGAAGACGGCTATCAGGTGATCGAGGTCGACGCTCCGGCCCTCGTCACCGCCCTCGCTTCCGGCGTGAAGCCCCGCTACATGTCGGTGAGAGGCATCGTGGAGGCCTACGACCGCCCCGTGGAGGTATGGAACTTCGACAGCGTGGAGGTCGACCCCGCCACAATCGGTCTCAACGGCTCCCCCACAAGGGTGGCCAAGTCGTTTGCCAAGGGCATGAAGGCTCCCGGCCAGCTCTACGAGGTGGAGCCCGAGGAGGCTGTGGAGATCATCCTTGCCAAACTCCGCGAAAAATTCATCATCTAACGCCGACACAGCTATGGACAAGAACGATTATAAAGACGTATATGTATTTGCCGAGCAGAGAGACGGGAAGGTGCAAAACGTTGCCTTCGAGCTTCTCGGCAAGGCCCGCGAGCTTGCCGACAAGCTCGGCGAAAAGGTGGTGGCTGTGCTTCTCGGCCACAATCTGGGCGATGCCGCGCAGCAGTGTATCGCCCACGGCGCCGACGTGGTGCTCAATGTAGACGCTCCCGAGCTTGAGCACTACACCACGGAGCCCTACGCGCAGGCTATCCATCAGATCATCCGTGAGCGCAAGCCGAGCATCGTGCTCTTCGGCGCCACGACTATAGGCCGCGACCTCGGCCCGAGGCTCTCCGCCCGCGTGGGCACCGGCCTGACCGCCGACTGCACGGCCCTCGAGATATCCGACGACCGCGATCTGCTCATGACGCGTCCCGCCTTCGGCGGCAACCTTATGGCCACCATCGTCTGCAAGGAGCATCGCCCCCAGATGTCGACGGTGCGTCCTGGCGTGATGCGCATGTCGCCGGCCGACGAGTCGCGCAAGGGTGAGGTGGAGAACGTGAAGATCGACTTCAACCCCGCCAAGTTCCGCGTCAGGGTGAAGGAGCGTGTGAAGGAGACGAAGAACCTCGTCGACATCACCGAGGCCAAGGTGCTCGTTTCGGGCGGCCGCGGCGTAGGCTCCGCTGGCTTCGACAAGCTCCGCGACCTCGCCGGGACGATCGGCGCCGAGGTTTCAGCCTCACGTGCCATGGTCGACGCCGGCTATATCGAGCATGCCCGCCAGGTGGGCCAGACCGGTAAGACCGTTCGTCCCGACCTCTATTTCGCACTCGGCATTTCCGGTGCCATCCAGCACCTCGCCGGCATGGAGGAGAGCGACTTCATCATCGCCGTCAACAAAGACAAGTTCGCCCCCATCTTCAGCGTTGCCGATCTCGGCATCGTGGGTGACGTCAACAAGATTGTACCGCTGCTTGCAGCCCGTCTGAAACGCGACTGATCTGCGCACGTTTAGATAAAAAATCTCCGGAGGCCCGAGGCTTCCGGAGATTTTTTATCTTTTGCATTCTGTCAGAAGAGGTCGCCGATCTTCTGGCCGTCGCGCCAGTGATGGTCTTTCGGGAACGGCTTGCCGCTCCAGGCCTTCTGGTTGGTGGTGGGGAGCGGAGCGTCGGTCCAGAACGGATGTGTGGCCGGCAGACCGAGCGGCAGGAAGGCCAGGGAGGTCATGTAGAGGCTGCCGTTGTTGGTGTACCAGTCTGCTATGTTGGGCTGGCGCCCTGCGAAGCCGATGGTGAGGAAGCCCTTCTCGTTGAAGTTCTCCTTGCCGTCAAACATCGAGTGCATCACAGAGGTCAGCGCGTTGCGCACCTGGCCGTTGCTGAGCCCGGCGGGCAGCTTCTCATACCAGGCCATCAGCGCCAGCGGCTGCATCGTGGCCATGCGGTAGGGGATGGAGCGCCCGAAGACGGGGAACGTGCCTTCCGGGGAGATGAGCCGCTCGAGCACGATGCTGAACTTCTGCGTGCGTTTCAGCGCGCGGTCGTAGTATTTCGGATAGTGGATGCGGGTGTAGAGTCCGGCGTCCTTCATCGCCTGGAGCGTCTCCAGATACATCGGATGGAAGACGTAGCTGCTGTAGTAGTCGAACGAGAATTCCGGGCCGTCGGCATACCAGCCGTCGCCGGTGTACCACTCCTCGGTCTTGCGTATGGCGGAGTTGACGCGGTATTCGTCACACTCGGCGCCGACCTTGGCCAGCAGGCTCTCGATGGTGGAGGAGAAGAGGAGCCAGTTGGTGTAGGGAGGGTCTACGCGGCGTAGCTGCGTGAACTCCTCGATATATCTCTTCTTGGTGGTCTCGTCGAGGGGCACCCACAGGGCGTCGTAGGCGCGCAGGAAGCTCTCGGCGACGTATGCGGCGTCGACGAGCGCCTGGCCGTGGCCGCGCCAGAGAAGATAGTCGGGGCTCTCGGGGTCGACGGCGTTGGCGTAGCTCTTGAGCGCCATCTCACGCAGCTCCTTGCGGAGCTTCCCCTCCTCGGTGTCGTCGTCGGGCAGCGACAGCCACGGCGCGATGCCGGCCATCAGGCGTCCGAACGTCTCCATGTAGGTCACTCCCTTGTCGCGGCCGTCCCAGTTGGGGCTCACCTCCACGAGCATGTTCTCCTTCAGCTTTCCCTGCGACATGTTGGATAGCACCGGGTAGGCGATCTGATAGGCCAGGTCGGTCCAGTATTTGCGGTCGGCGTTGCTCTCCTTCTCAAGGAAGCGCACATACTCGCAGGCGGCCAGCAGGAAGGCGCCCGTGCCGAAGTCGGCGGTCGAGTTGCGGTCGACCACCTGTCCCGGAATGGCCTTCTCCCCGATAGGCTGCACGTAGCCAACGTCGCCGTTCTTCTGGAGTGCAGTCTTGCTCAGGTAGTCCCAGCCCTTCTCGGCGGCCTTGATGTATTTCTCACCCTTTAGATAGCCGTTGTTGATGCCCCACAGAAGGCCGTAGGTGAAGAATGCCGTGCCTGAGGTCTCCGGGCCGGGGGCATGCTCCGGATCGAGTATCGAGCGTGTCCAGTATCCCTCAGGCTGCTGGCTCTTCACCACCGCGTCGGCCAGCTCCCTGTATCGCTTCTCGAAGAGGGGGCGGTTCTTGTAGTCGTTGGGCATGTCGGCGAGCACCTTCGCCAGCCCGGCGAGCACCCAGCCGTCGCCACGCGCCCAGAAGTCCTTCTTTCCGTTTACGCTCTCGTGCTTTGGATAGACGTATTTGGCGTCGCGGTAGTAGAGGTGTTCCTCAGGGTCATACATTATGCTGTCGGCATACTCGAAATACTCCGTCAGCTTGTCGAGATACTGCGTGTTGCCGGTGATGTTGTAGAGCTTTGTCATCACGGGCATCACCATGTAGAGGCCGTCGGCCCACCACCAGTAATCGCGTTGAGGCGTCGACATCTCGTATTCCATCACCTCTCGGGCACGCTTGACGCGCCTGTCGTCGGGGAGCAGGTTGTAGAGGTCGGCATAGGTCTGGAAGCAGATCTGCCAGTCGCCGAAAAGCACGTGCTGCGGGGTTTCGCCGTAGTCGTATTTCCACTCCTTGCGGTCGTTGGAGGTGGCGCCGCTCCAGTTGTTGTGCTCGGCCCATTTCTCCGAATACTCGAGATAGCGGGGATCGCCGGTGAGGCGGTAGGCCTCCATGTTGCCGGTGTGGTAGGCGGCCACATGCCAGAATGGGGTGGCTTCAGGGCTGTGGGTGGCCTGCCAGCGGTCGTTGACCTTGCGTATCACGTCGCGCACCTTGGCGCTCTCCGTGTCGCTTTTGGCTGTGGCGGTCGCCATGGAGGCGGCCATTGCCATTAAGATTAAGGTTCTGATGATCGTCATGTAGGTATGTAGGTTATGTTAAAGGCTGAATGTGTTGAAGGAATGGGGATCGAGGGTGGCGTTGATGTAGCGGCCGTTGACCTCCACGGATATCGGGCGCGGCGTGTCCTCGCGGTTGGCGATCACCACCGAATACCTTCCGGCCTTGTCTCTCGCCATGATGCCGGTGATACCCTTTTCATCGCGTCCGGTATAAGCCACTATGCGGGAGCCCGGCTCGAGAGCCTGGGCGAAATGCTTCACGGCCTGGTATTCCGGCGTGTAGCGGATGGTGCGGCTATCCGGGTCGAGCTCCACCAGGGCGTTCTGGTTCCATCCCCAGGGGCTCGTGCCCTTCTTCGGAAGCAGGAAGTTCCAGTTATACCATTCGTCGCATCCGTTGCCGAGGTTGTCGGCCAGGATGAAGAAGGTATGCTCGCCGGCCTTCCAGTCCATGTCGCCGTTGCCACACTCGCTCTCAGAGCAGATATAGCTCAGCTGCGGATGCTGCCGGCGTATCTCGGGCAGGATCTCGCGTCCCTCCCACTGGAAGCCGATGCCGCCGATGGCGTCGGTCAGCTTCCCGTCGGAGAGTATCTTCTCCACGTAGTCCTGGCGGTTGGTGTTGAAGGTGCCGAGATAGAGGTCCACTTCCGGATGATGTTTCGCAAGCGTCGGGGCGAGGTAGTCGCGGTTGAACCTCACGGTGCCCTCGGCTGTCCAGGCGCACCCCGGATACGGGGTGTAGCTGTAGGCTTCGTTCTGATACATCACCATGTCGATGGGCACTCCCTGCTCCCTGTAGGCGTCGATGAATTTGCAGAAATAGTCGGCGTAGGCCTGGAGATAGCGTGGATCCTGGATGAAATAGTCCTGCGTGGCGAGGCGTCGCGGAAACTTGCCGTCACGCTCTCCGAGGAGCTTCATCTCGTCTTCATCGATCTCGTCGGTCGAACCGAAGAGCAGGTAGTCCACGCGTGGGTCGGCTGCGTTGTGGCGGCTGCTCACCACCGGATAGTCGTGGTTGATCTTCATCCACGACGGGGGCGACCACGGCGAGGTCCAGAACGTGAGGCCGGGATTGTATTTCTGGGCGGCGCGTATCAGCGGGATGATGGAGCGCTTGTCGCGCTCTATGTTGAAGTGGCGGAGCTCGAGGTCTCCGGCCACCTCGTCGCAGCTATACCAGGAGCGGCCGTAGTCGTTGCAGTTCATGGAGATGCGTCCGCGTGTCAGGCGCAGGTCTCCGTCGTGGGCGAACATCCTGCGCATCAGCTCGTCCTGGTCGTTGCGCGAGAGGGAGAGGAAGGCGTCCCAGTCGAGCTCGTTGAAGGTGGTGCCGAGATGCTTGAAGGGGGTGCCTTGGTCGCTGTCGGCGGCTTTCATCACCACCGGCGCGTCGGGCTTCGCCGCGAGCCTGATTTTCTTCGGCGCCCATGTCTCGGTCTCGGTGGTCTGGTGCCACTGCGGTCGTGGCGCTCCGTAGGTCGTCAGTGCCGCCGCCGAGAGAGTTAAGATTAAGGTTCTGATTCTCATGTGTAGGTCTGTATTTTTCGTATGTTCGGGATTATGTCGGGAATGCCTCTGTCTTGCTGCCTGTCATGACTGCCATATCCAGGTGGCTTTCTTCCAGATGTATTCAAGCGGGCCGTGATTGTGTCGCCCCACCCAGAAGCGGCAGAAGAGATACTGCACGGCGAAGATGGCGACGCCGACGAAGACGCTGGCCGTGATGCCGAGGCGGGCGTAGAGACCCCAGTGGTAGAAGATGGCGGAGCCTATGATGCCCTGTGTAACGTAGTTGGTCATGCTCAGCTTGCCGTAGGGAATCAGGGCGCTCAGGAAGCGGGCCGCGCGGCGCGAGCAGTAGAAGCCGAACACCACGGCACTGACGAGGATGGCGGCGAAGGCGAGGTTGCGCAGCGAGGAGACGAGGATATCGAGGGGCGTCAGCATGTTGGGGTTCGTGATGAAGTCGGGCAGCATGTTGCTCAGTCCGTACAGCGGGAAGAAGCAGGCAAGGGCGGTGGCGAGCACGTAGCCCCATTTATGGAAGTGGCCGCGCAGCAGCCAGCCGTGGCGCCCCATAAGCATGCCGAGCATGAAGATGCCTGCGGTCTGGAACACGCGGCCGTGTTCCCAGGCCCAGGCCAGTGATGCGAGCTGCCCCTCCCAAATATTGACTTTAAGCATCTCGAGGAATGTGCCCCCGCTCTGGGCGGCGAACGCCGCCTGCCACATCGGCCCGGAGTTGATGCGCATGATCTCATATGAAGGGTCGCATAGTCCCCGGATGATCTGGTAGACGGCCACCGGCTGGAGCAGGCAGACGGCGGCAAGCGCTATCGTGGCTTTGGCCGGAAGCCGGCACGTGAACACGAGCACGAAGCCCACAAGCGAGTAGAGCACGAGGATCTCTCCCGTGAAGAAGCAGGCGTTGATGTTGCCTATGACGAAGAGTATCAGCAGGCGCCAGCAGAACCGCGCCCGGAAGTCCTTGCCACGCATACGCTGGTTGTCGTGCTGGATGAAGAAGCTGAAGCCGAAGAGGAGCGCGAACATGGCGTAGGCTTTGCCGCCGAAGAGGAAGAAGAGGCCGTCCCAGATGGCCTTGTCGGTGAAGTTGAGCCATGCCCCCTGTCCGTCGGTGGGCGGAAAGGAGTAGAAATTGAAATGTTCGATGGAGTGCAGAAGGATGATGGCGAGCACTGCGAAGCCTCGAAGGGCGTCGGCCACATCGATGCGGGGGTGTTTCTTGATGCTGTCGGTCATGTCGTGGGTATTATCTCTTACAAAATTACACATAATATCCCATCCTGCAAAATTTTCAGCGCCATGTAGGGGTTTTCTTCTCCCACCGTGTCTTAAGGGTGGTTAAAGTTTAATCTCACTCTATAAAAATCATTAAAAATGAAAAAATTGTATTCAATCCTCCTCCTCCTTTTTTCAGTGGCAATGATCTCCGTTTCTCTCAGCTCATGCAGCGACGACGATGACGATATCCTCTACGGCAGATGCCGGATCACCGGCGTGGTGGTGGATATGGACGGGAAGCCTGTCGGGGGTGCCGAGGTCAGGGTCATGCTGGAAGGTGTGGGCAGCAAGCCTGCGGTCGCCACTGCCGACAGCAAGGGATTCTTTGAGCTGGATATGCGCAAGGCTACGGCTGTCCTCGTGTTTGAGGGCAGGGCTGAAGGATACCGCGATTCCTTCATGGTGATCGAGGTGCCTTTTGCCGACCCCGAGCCCGGCTCGCTCGGCCATGCCGATTTCGCCATCCAGCTTGCCATGGAGCCGCTCCCTCAATCGACAGACAACTGACTATTATAAGCTTATATCTAAAATATGTGTTGTTGGGATTGCCTCGCCCGTGAGGTGCGGGACATCCCCCCTGAAATCGCGAAGCCGTCCGGAACCATCCGGGCGGCTTCATTCAGAATTTCCATTCCACGCCGGCCATCACCGTGGCCTTCGGCATCGGGAAGCCGTAGTTGATCTGATACTTGGCGGCCGTCAGGTTCTCGCCCTTCACGAAGAGCGTCAGCGGCGCCTGCCAGGCTATGGTGTAGGCGCAGCGTGCGTTGAGGAGGCAGTAGTCTTCCTTGCTCTGCTCCGTGTTGAGTCCCCATATCCCCATTGTGTCGATCGAGAACTCCCAGTTGCCGGGCGTATAGCTGACCTCGGCGAAAAGCTTGTTTTTCGGAGCGCCCACGATGCGCTTGTCGGTGTGCAGGTAGGCGTAGTTGGCCGTCACCTCCCATTCGTTGTTGATGGTGTAGGTCACGTCGAGCTCGAAGCCCTTGTTGATGAATTTGCCCGTGTTGACGTTTTTCATCCTGTCGTCGACCCTCATGGTCTGTATCAGGTTGTCGCCGTTTATGTAGTAGAGGGCGAGCCCCGCGTTGAGGCGCCCGTCGAGTAGCCACTGGCGAAGCTCCACCTCGAGGTTGTTCATCTTCTCCGGCTGCAGTTCGGGGTTGTGGGGAGGATACATGTAGAGCTCCCTGATGTTGGGGGAGCGGAATCCCTTGCCGTAGCTGAATTTCATTCTTCCGGAGCTATAGGGGCGCAGGATGAATCCGGCCTGCGGCACCCACTCGTTGCCAAACTGCGACGAGTGTTCCAGCCTCACCCCGGCGTTGAGGCTCACGATGTCGCGGAAGAGCGCCTGCTGCATCATCACGTAGCCCGCTATCTCGTTGACGTGCCTGTCGATGATCGGGTCTTTCTCCTTGGTGGCTTTGTCGGTGTTGTATGCCTTGCCGCCCCAATGCTTGAAGTCGACGCCGGCGCTCAGGTCGTTGCCCTGCCAGGGGTTCACCGTCTGATAGAGCGTCACGCCCATGTTGTAGTCCTTGGAGTGGAAGAGGAAGGTGCGTGGCTTGTTGTCGCCGTCGAGCCCGTCGTCGATGTCGTGCTTGCCCCAGTTGTAGTAGGCCTGGATGCCGCCGCTGCTGATGTCGTAGCGGTTTTTTACGAAAATCGATGTCGTGGTGCGGAACTGTTTCGCCCACATTCCGAGGGGCGCTTCCCGGTAGACGGAGCCGGGGTTGTCGGCCTTCGTCTCCGTCAGCATCACGTTGGCTCCGGCCTCCCAGTGGCTCGAGAAGTTGTAGCTAAGCGAGGCATACTGGTTGGCGAGCCAGTAGCCCATGCCTCGGCGGTTGCCGTCGCTCCTCTCGTAGCTGGCGGCCGCGAAGGCACGGAGCCCTTTGTGGTGCCAGCCCCCCTTGAGGCCGTATTTCTGGGTGCCGTAGCTTCCGGCCATGGCGCGAGCCGAGCCCGCGAATCCCTCCTCGGTGGCGCGGCGGGTGATCAGGTTGACCGAGCCTCCCATCGCTCCGGATCCGTAGAGCAGCGATGACGGGCCGCTCACCACCTCCACGCGCTGCACGTCGTTGGTCACGTAGGTGTCGGGCAGCGAATGGCCGAAGACTCCGGCCCACTGAGGCTGCCCGTCGATAAGGAAGAGCACCTTGTTGCCTCCGCCCACGCCGCGTATCGACACCGAGCCGGCGCCTCCGCCGCTCACTCCGTAGCCCGCAAGGCCGCGTTCCGTCACGAACATGCCGGGTATGCGGTTCTGAAGCACCGGCAGCACGTTGCTCTCGGTGCTTTTGTCGATTATGTCGCTGGTCACTATCTTGACGTCGAGCGGCAGCAGCGGCACCGGGGCCTTGGCCGTCGGCTCCACTATCACTACTTCGTCGAGTATCTTTGCTGTGTCTGGCTGTGTCGCGGCGCCCATTACTCCTGTCGAGGTCAATAGGGCCGCTGATAGGGTGATGATGGTCTTCATCGATGGTATGTATTTGTCTGTAATGCCTGGTTAAATATAGTTTTCAGTTGTTAAAACGATTTAATCCTCATTTTGTTTTACCCGTCTTACCGTTCCTCTTGCCTTTTCGTCAGCCGCTCCAGTGCTTCGAGATAGTAATAGTCGGCATATACGATCGAAGCGTCGATCTCTGAGCCGGCGGGATGGTTGCCCGTGGAGTGCAGCAGGAAGGCCGGGCTGTCGGCGCCGGCTCTATACCTGTCGGAGCTCAGCGTGGCGAGCATCATCTCCGCCGCGTCGCGGTAGGCCGCGCCCTTCTCCGGCTCCACATAGCCGCATAGCTCGAGCAGCGCCGAGGCCACTACACAGGCGGCGGAGGCGTCTCTCGGAGCCGTGTCGCCGTGCGGGTCGTCGAAGTCCCAGGAGGGCACGCCGTCGGCCGGGAGCCGCTTGAGATAGGCGTCGGCCACCCTCTGCGCGAAGTCAAGGAAGCGGGGGTCTCTGGTCTCCCGGTAGACCACCGTGTAGCCGTAGACGGCCCATGCCTGCCCGCGCGCCCACACGCTGCTGTCGCTGTAACCCTGGTGGGTGCAGCCGCGCAGGAAGTCGCCGGTCACGGTGTCGTAGACGGCCACGTGGTAGCAGGTGGCGTCGGGGTGGAAGTGATGGCGCATGGTGGTCTCCGCGTGTCGCACGGCGATGTCGCGCAGAGCTGGCTCTCCGCCCAGGCGTTCACGAGATATGCCTTTCCATCGTCGTCCCAGAGCGGTGCCGGGTCGATGATGCCTTTCCCGGCCCATATCAGTGTAGGCTCCGACCAGTGTCCGAGTGGGTCGTTGTCCTTCACCATATACACTCCGAAGTCGGGGTCGCCCCAGAAGATGTAGTATTCTCCGTCGTGATGGCGTATGGAGGGGGCCCATACCCCTTTGCCGTGGCGCGGCGTGGCGTAGAATTCCTCGGGCACGAGTCGCTCGAGGGCGTTGTTGACGATTTCCCAGTTCACCAGGTCGCGCGAGTGGAGTATAGGCAGCCCGGGCGCCTGGCTGAAGCTCGATGCGGTCATATAGTAGTCGTCGCCCACGCGGATGGCATCGGGATCACTGTAGTCGGCGTTGATCACCGGGTTGGCGTAGGTGCCGTCGCCGTGGTCGGCGACCCACACTTCCGACACGAAGGCGCCAGCCGTGCCCCATGCCGCGAGCAGGGCCGTGAATATCAGTGCTGTGGCTCTCATATTATTGTCTCTCATGAATTTTTATTGTCACCTTACCGTCTTTGGCGACAGTCGGGTATGTCTTGCCGTTGACGGTGAGTGTTTCCGGCTCGGCCTTTATAGTCAGGTTGATGCGGGGTTGGCCGTTAACCTCCAGCTCCATGTCTGGCTCTCCGCAATTGTAGACGGCGTTGAGCTTCGACAGAGAGGAGAAATATACGTTGTCGCCGCGCCGCAGCGAGCTCCCGTAGTTGATGAATATCCTCTCAGGGTCGGCCGCGCTCCCTCCTTTGGGATAGCTCACGGCCAGCATGTAGGCGTCGGTGGTCCAGCCGTCGGCCTCTTTCCTGATGCTCTTCCAGGCATCCGCCTGCGCCGGGTCGGTGGCGATTCGCGCTTTGGCAGCGGCCACCTTCTCCGGGGTGAAGAGCAGCCCCGGATGACGGATGCCGGCCGCTGCGGGGAGGGTCGCGGCCAGCAGCAGGATTATATATAAGGTGAGGCGCCTCGTCATCTCAGTCATCGCTTTCGTCGCTTACTGTGAAGGTCACGTCTTCCACATGCTCGCCGATGAAGATGCGGCACATGTCGCCGGTCTTATACCACCCCGGCTTGCCGGGCATCCTGTCCCAGTATTTCCTGCCGTTGATCTTCAGGTCGTTGAAGTGGATGCCGCTCACCTTGCGGCTCTCGTCGTAGCCGATGATCATCGAGAGCTCCGAATGCGTGCCGTTGTATTCGATGTCGTCGAAGGTGATGTCTTCGATCAGCGAGCCCGGAGCTGCGTTGTATTTGCGGTTGAAGACCACCCTGATGTCGAAGAGCTTGCCCTGGCGGAAGTCCTCGACGCGGATGTCGGAGAAGGTGATGTCGCGCACGTAGTTGTTGTCGCCGGCCACGATGGCGAAGACGCCCTGGTAGTCGATCTGCCGCTCCTTCATGTCGAGCACGTCGATGTCGCGGTATTCCACATCCTGTATCGTGTCGGCGGGAGCATCGATGCCCAGCTCGGCGGCGCTCCCGTGGATGCCGATCATGAAGGGGTGCGCCACGTCGGCCCAGAGCACGGAGCCCTCCATCCGGATGTTGCGGCACCCGCCGATGAAGCCCTTGCGCGTGGCGTAGACCGTAGTGCAGTCGTCGCTCGTGCGTGCGAAGACGTTGCGGTAGCTCACGTTGTTGCTGGCGAAGACGTTGAAGCCATCGCCCCAGCCGTAATAGCTCATCACCTTCACGTTGTCGATGCTCACGGAGTCGCTGCCTCCCACCGCGCACTGGGTGGTGAAGACCCCCTCGATCTCTACGTTGCGGCTGCGCTTCACGTAGATGCCGATCTTCCGCTCCGGGTATATCATGCCGCGCCCGTGGAGCCTCACGTTGTCGGCTCCCTCGATCTCGATATGGCCGTCGATATATGCCCCTCCGGCCACATACACTTCACTGCCGCTCTCCACCCGCAGCGTGTCGATGCGGTGGTAGCCGGGTCCGAAATAGACGTTCTTCTTATTGACCGTGAACTTCCTGATATCCTTCGGCGCGTCGGTCTCCATAGGATTGGCGAAGAGCTGGAGGTTGTTGAAGCGGTCGCCGTTCACCTCCACGGAGAGCAGCCTCGGCCTGTCGAGCGAGAACGTCAGGGTGTCGCCCGACACTCCGGGCGTTATGCCGTAGCTCATAGGGCGCACGGCAGTTCCGTTCACCGGTATGGAGGAGATTACCCTTACCTCGACGTTGCCGTCGAAGTCGAAGTAGGCCATCGAGCTGTCTTTCACCTTGTGGCCGCTCTCCTTCACCTCGTCAACCTTCACGTTATATACGTCTACTGCCTTCCATAGCTCCCCTTCGCCGCGCACCTCCACCTTGAAGGTCCTGTTGAGAGGTGCCTCCGGAGGCGCCGGATAGGTTTTGGTCTCGGCCGCTGCCGTCAGCGCCGCCAGAGCGGTTGTCATAAAGATTAAGGTCCTGTGTGTCATGATGTCGTGTTTTAAATGCTTCCCCGGCTTGTAGGGATATCTCTTTCGGCATATTTCCCTGAATCAGACGGAGTTTGCGATGCAAAATTAGTGTAAATTAGCCAAATCGCCAATTCCGTGACCTTTAAAACGGATAAAAATCGGTCTGTCGATGCCTCGGAACTTGCATAATCCCCGAAAAAGCATTATCTTTGCAGGCGGAATGGAGGCCTCGCCTGTTTTAAGCGCATCCGCGCATAAAAGCGAAGCGCCTTCCGACAGTCAATCCGGGAGGGATTGACAGATTCCGACAGGAGAGATGGCAGAGTGGTCGATTGCGGCGGTCTTGAAAACCGTTGAGGGTCACACCTCCGGGGGTTCGAATCCCTCTCTCTCCGCCAAGCATTTTATTAAACGCCTGAGTATCGCTGATACTCAGGCGTTTAGCTTTTTACCCTATCGCCAAAAATAGACACGATTCAGCCAATTTTTGACACTTCCGTGCTACTGATATGCTACTGAAATCCGTAATCTCGTTTTAGTAGCATAGAATTAGCTAAGATACTGATATGGCGAGATTTGTCTAAGTTTTGTCTAACCATTCTTCATTAGTAGTCAGTACCTTTGCGGCTACTATCAGCTACCAAATCATTCCATAAAAACTACACCCAGTTTTACATGGAATAAATTTGATGGAGAGCCATCATAGAACAGGATGACAAGTAAGGCTCATGCTACTAACCGTGCTACTAAACCGAATTTTCGCGTTTACTCATGCTACTGAAACTCATCTTGCGCTACTGATTCTCACCATTGGTTGTGTGATACGCAAAGGAAAGTAAAAACAAAAACTACATCGGAAGAATGAGTTCAAGTAATTTCAACATTCGATTCTATCTGCGCAGTAACCAAGTAAACAAAGAAGGGACTTGCGCAATCATGGTGCGAATCACAGTCAATAGTGAAAGGACTGTGTTCAGCACAAAACTGTTCGTGGATCCTGAGATTTGGGATAAGGACGCCAACAAAGCATCAGGCACTTCCAAACAAGTTAAGGAGCTAAACCGCACTCTCGAAGACATCCGCGCTTCCATACGTCAGCATTACTATGAGATTGAGCGTTATGACACGCTCGTCACTGCTGAGAAAGTGCGCAATGCCTTTCTCGGCATCACTGCGCGTACTGAATCGCTTGTCCAGCTCTTCAAGGAGTTCATGGACGAGTGCAATGCAATGGAGGGTATCAGCCGTTCCCCGGCAACGGTCCAGAAATATGACCGATGCTATCGCCGCGTTCAAGAGTTCCTTAAAGAGAAGTATAATCTGACCGACATACCTCTGGTGGAAATCGGTCACAAGTTCATCGTGGACTTCGAGTGCTATCTTCGTGTCACCTGCGGTTGCAACGAGAACACGGCGGCCAAGTTTCTTCAGACCTTCAAAATCATCATTATCCGTGCCAAGAACAACGGATACATCAAAGCCGACCCTTTCGCCAACTATCGCATCCGCATCAAGAGAGTTGACCGAGGCTATCTCACTCAGGAGGAACTTGACAAGATAGCCGCCAAGGAGTTTGCGACAAAGCGTCTGGAGAAAATTCGTGACATCTTCCTATTCTCCTGCTACACCGGGCTGGCGTATATCGACATCAAGGAACTTTCGGAGGGCGACATCCAGACCTCCTTTGACGGCAACAAGTGGATAATGACCCACCGCCACAAGACCAAGACACCGGTGAACGTGCCTCTGCTTGACATCCCCCAAGCTATTATACAGAAGTACAAGGGACAATGTAAGAATGGGATGCTCCTTCCTGTCCCGAGCAATCAGAAGACTAACCAGTATCTAAAGGACATCGCCGACGCCTGTGAGATTGACAAGAACATCACGTTCCATCTGGCCCGCCATACCTTCGCCACGACAGTAACACTGTCGCAAGGCGTCCCCATCGAATCCGTGTCAAAAATGCTCGGACACACAAATATTCAGACCACTCAGATATACGCCCGCATAACAAATGAGAAAATCAGCCGCGACATGGCTGTACTGGCTGCGAAGATGCGCGGAGAGGTCGAACAACCCAAAAAGAGAGGACGGAAGAAGAAAATTAACAATTCTGATTCTGACAATTCATCTGATAAATAATGACTTACATTTCTACGTAAGGTCATTGTAAGGTGACAAATGTTAAAAAAATAGCCGAGAGAGCGATTCTCCCGGCTTTTTTTATGCCTAAACGTAGCGAATACTGATAATAGATGTTAAGAGTTCTCTGATAACCAACTGTATAAGGAACTATGTAAGGAAAATGCCCAGAGCCGCTGGATTAATTTTGCAATGTCGATAGTGACAAAGTAAAAATCAAATCTGATTAATGATTAGAAATGAAAACGAATTTTTCAACCGTCTCGACCGGGTCTTCTCAGACATTGAGCTTATCGCACAGTTCATACGCAAGAATGTCGAGAACCAGTACAAAACCGAAAGGCTGCTTACAAAGACTGAGGCCGCCGATATACTATGTGTCAGCGAACGCACCTTAGACCGCTACCGCGATGAGCGTAAGATAAACTGTGTAGTCGTGCGGGGGAAGGTCTGTTTCGCCAAGGAAGACTTATGGGAGTTTATCCGAAGTCAGACTCTCCGTAAGGGACCTCGCACCCGCGATGACTTTGAAAAGAATTATCAACGATATGTAATAGACAAAAGAAAAACGACATGGAGATAAACGGCAATCCTATCACCCCACAGGATATGACAATCGGTATCGCTGTCTTTGACCGACTGATAAAGATGCTGCTTATGCGAATCGACCGACTTGAAGCATTGCTCAATTCCAGCAAACGGGTATTTCAGCCTGTCCCGGTTGTCATCAGTGGCAAAGAGTATTTCGATGTCTATTCACTTACCGAAATTTTCAAAGTCACAAAGCATACCATTTACCGTTGGCGCGATGAAGAAAAACTGCCGCTCGTAAAAATCGGGGGCAAATATTATATCGGTGTCGAAGAACTTCAGGCGGCAATGGTGGCAAACCATATAACCGAGCCGGTACGGTGAAAGCTCCGGCTATATCCACTAAAATCCCAAACAAATGGACCAAAACCAAGAACAAGAAGAGGTGCTGATTGCCCGGAATAATGAGACAGGGCAGGTAGGCGCGGTGACCGGACTCAATGAGGACGGAACCCCAAAGATGACCGACGTAAAGTCGGCGAAACTCTCTGACCTTGTAAAATTCCAGAAAGGTCAGAATCCAATCGAGGCATTTCTGTCGAACTTTGTTCGTCAGTGCCAGAATCCCACTACTTTCGGATTTTTCCGAGTACCCGCAGACCGCTATGAAACTGTTGGCACAGTTATAGGAGATCTTGCCAAAGACCCGGTCGCAAACGCGGAAATGCTCAAAAACAACGTGGTGGAAATCCCGAAAAAAGCGGAAGAACAGGAACTGAAAGATTCTCTACCCAAGCAGGAAACGCCGAAGGAGGAACCGCCAAAAGAGTCGAAGTATCACGCCATAGACCCGGCGAAAATAAATTGGGAGGAGTTTTCCAACCAATGGGGCGTAAACAAGGAGCAGCTTGAAAAATCCGGAGATCTTGACAAGATGCTGAACTATGGCAAATCCGGTCTTGTGAGAATCTATCCCACACTGGCCGGTGAGAAACTCGAACTTGAAGTCCGGCTCTCGCTGAAAACAGATTCCGATGGAAATATCAGACTGGTACCTCACCCTATCTACAACAAGCCGAACCTTGAACGTGAGTACCGAGGGTATCAGTTTACCGCTGAAGACAAGGAGCAACTGCTGAAAACCGGAAATCTGGGCAAGGTTGTGGAACTAAACGGCAAGAACGGCGAGAAAGTGCCATCGTATGTGAGTATCGACCGACTTACCAATCAGGTGGTAAGCATGTCTGCCAAGAGCCTTTTTATCAAAGGGAATATCGGGCGTACAGAACTGACACCTGAAGAAATCGCGATACTGAAAGAAGGGAAACCGATTATTGACAAGCAGATAACACTCCGGGACGGAAAGACCTTTACGACCACTCTGCAAGTCAATGCAGATGCGAGAAGTGTCGAGTTTGTACCAAAAGCTTGGCAGAATCACAAGGAAGATTATGCTCAGAGTCAGCAGCAGCGCAATGGCTGGACAGACGCCGATGGAAATATCCGACCCATCGGCAAGTGGAAAGGAATCCCTTTCACTGACCGGCAGAAGGAGGATTATGTCAACGGTAAAACGGTAGTGCTGACCAATGCAGTAGACAAGGAAGGTCAACCGTGTACCCTGTATGTGAAGTTCAATCCGAAGATTCAGCGTCCGTTGAGCTACACCGAGAACCCCGATCTCAAACAGGCTGTCGCTCCATCTAATGACAGTGCCACACAGATAGCTGTCAACAACGAAGGAAAGACAAATGAGGCAACCAACAAAATCCGGGAACCGCTTCAACAGGGTCAGACATCTCCAAAAGATGAAGACCAGCAGAAAAAGCAGAAGAAAGGCCCGAAACTCTAAACCCTCCCGCAGAGTATAAACGCACCAACCACTAAAATCCAGATTCATTAACCCCGGTTGCAGGGGTTGAAGACATCAATCCCTGCAACCATTTTAATCAACACTTAAAAATTAATTAAAATGGCAAAGAATACTCTTATCATCACCGACAACAAAGTAATGGCAACAACAATCGCAAGCGCATTCGGATACACGTCCGACGATGAAACATGGATTGCTTACGAGGGTGGAGGTGTCGAAATCATCTGGACCGGTGGCAATCTTATAAATCTGGCTCTGAGAAGAAGGTTCAATCGTGAGCTCGAACCCGAAGCCATGTCTGCGGAGGAAATAACAGCCAGCTACTATCTGGCATATCCCAGATCACGAGACCATGCCATTGTTGGGATGGATAAGGAACGTATTCGCTTCATCGAAAACGCACTTGAATACTGCGACGAGGTCGTTTTCATGTGCCAGCCAACCGATGAGGGAGAGCGACTGATACAGGCAATCAAACTGTTCTTCGACATTAATGTCAAGACAAGGACTGTTGTCCTTAACATGATGGACAGGGATGATATTACCTGTGCCATAGAGCGGAACAATTATTATCAGCATATTACTGACGTTTTGTCGGCTAACGCCATGCGCCGTAATCTGTCATACGACATCTCAAGACTTGAAATGACCAAGGTCGGAACAGAGGAAGTGTCGCCAGAGGCGATGCGGTTATACAAAACTATCAAATTGTATAAGGACTTATCCACACACTTTTCAGCCGGAGAAGAAAAGAAAAGCACCATTGGCGGGCTGATGGATTTTAATTCTCTTTTCAACGCTATGGCGACTAAATACGATATGGTCGTGGATTCCCTTTGGGAAAGCCTCTTGTATCTATATGCGAAGGGACTTATAACTAACCCGATGACGCGAATTGCACACTGCCCGGTCGAATGGGTTACAGGAGCCGGTTTCCCGGACAAGGTAATCCCCTCGGAACTTAATCTGCAATATGCGGCCAGTGTAGGAGCAATTCTTACCACCTCAAAGATTGATAAAAACCTTGTAGGTATCAGCTACGATCCCGAAGATGCGCCGGATGATTTCATACCCCGCACTGCTGCTGTCTATCGGTTCATCTTGGAACAGTTGAAGTGTATCGAAAACAATACCGAATTCGAGAGCATGGAATACAAGCCTTTCACTGATACAGGAACCCGTCGCATACACCTGAATACTATATACCAGTGGTATTTATCGCAGAGGTCAATACGAGCTAACGGCATAGAAAACTCATTCGGCAGGCTTATTTATGAACTCGAGGTCGCAGAACTAATAGAAATGAGCGATGGCATCGTATCACTTTGTGAAGATAAAGAAACCGTGTGATAAGCAAAAAGCCGTCCGGGTATCCCTCCCGAACGGCACCACTAAAATCCACAATCAAATGTAATCGGGAACGATTATATGACTGTTGATTCAAGCGCAAAATTAATAAAATTTGTCGGAATAACCGTTATCCCCGGTCGGCAAATGATGAAATAAAGAATAATCACCCACTAAAATTCAGACGATTATGACTGATTACAACATTTCCCGTGAGGAAGAAATATCCTTCTACTTCCTCTATCTCAAAAACTATCTTGAAAGCTACCGTTTCGCAGGCGTTACCGATGCTTTCATCCGTACTCGCGCTGAAGCTGCTGAGGAAGCATACGAAAGTGCCCGCCGCGAAGGTGCCGAAGTCGATGAAGCTCACTCGGTATCAATGGCTGTTCTTCTTGACGGCTTTCGTTACTCGGACTACGAGATCATCATGGATGTTCTCGAAGAGGAGTTTAAAGATGACATCAGCGTAGAAATGCGTCCTTTCATGGCTACCTATCTCCAGTCGCTTACTATGGTAGAAGATGTATTCGACAGCTACGATATGCAAGACAATACATTTGTACCGAGTGGCAGATATTATCAGCTCCGCTGTGAACTCACGGGTGTAATCTCCATAATACTTACTGAGAATGGCCTTTAACCGATTACAGACCATGCGCGACAACATCGAGGCTATACGGATGGCGTTTAGCCTCGGTGTCAAGGGGCGCGGGGCGCAGACTGCCGAGGAGATTGCAGTGCTGCGCAAATATGCCGGGTTCGGCGGGTTGAAGTGTATTCTCAACGATGCCAACGAGTTAGCGGATGCCGCTAAGTGGAGCAAATCGGATATTGAGCTGTTCGCACCGACGGTTGAATTGCGTCGGCTTATCCACGATTATTCGCATGACGACAAGGAGTT
>CANQRV010000004.1 GCA_947626355.1 uncultured Muribaculaceae bacterium | reverse complement strand
CATCATATTTTTAACGGATTAAACACTTGGCTCCTCGGAGCCGTTAACAAACTCTCAAAAAATAACCGAAGTATTGGGGCATGGTATATCGAGTGATTAACGAATCACAAAGATAATGAATTTTCGCTATCAAGAGTCTTTTTTTGCGAAAAAAACTCTTGTGGCGTCGCAATCGGCGGCAATGGCGCCGCGCAGAGCCTCGATTGAAGGGAAATTCCGCTCGTCGCGGAGGCGCTTCCGGAAGATGAGCGAGAGGGGCCGGGAATAGAGGTCGCCGGAGAAGTCGAGGATGTGGGCCTCGACAGTGGCGGGGCGTCCGTCGTGAAGCGTGGGACGCACGCCGATATTGACCATGGCCGGACGCATCACGCCGTCGGGAGTCACGGCGTGGGCCGCGTAGACCCCGCCAGCGGGCACACACATCCCCTCCACAGGGAGAAGATTGGCGGTTGGCCATCCGAGGGCGCGTCCGACCGCCTCGCCGGGCACTACAGTGCCCTCCAGACGGTAGCCTCTGCCGAGCATGGCGTTGGCATCGTCGACGCGCCCTGTCATGAGGGCCTTCCTTATTGCCGAGGAGCTGACACCCGGCACCACAGGCGCCTCCTTCACCTCGATGCCGGCCTCGCGGCCGAGCTCCATGATGTCGGAGATGCTGAGGCCCACTCCGTCGCACCCGAAGGTGTTGTCGTAGCCTACCACCATCAACGAGACGTTCCACTCGCGCCGCAGCCTCTCGAGCCACCGGGCCGCGGTGAGGTGGCTGAGCTCCGGGGTGAACTCCACCTCTACCGGCTCCACGCCGGCGCGACGCAGCAGATAGTCGCGGCGCCGGGGAGTGGTGAGCAGGGGGGGCACACGGTCGGGGCGCACCACCGAGAGGGGATGGCGGTCGAAGGTGACGGCCATGGGCCGGAGGCCGCGGGCCGCGGCCTCGCGCCGCAAGGCGTCGATGACGGCGAGATGACCGCGGTGCACTCCGTCGAAAGTGCCCACGGTTGCGGCGCGGCTATCCATTGCGCTGCGCGATAAGGCGGCCGCAGATTCCGGGCATGGAGTCGTCGCCGGAGTTGTCGATACGGATGGCGTCGATGCCGACAGCCTCGGCGGCGGCGCAGTTTGCCGGGGAGTCGTCGAGCATGAGGGTGTCTTCCGGGCGAAGGCCATAGCGGCGGAGCAGCGTCGTGAAGATGGCCTTGTCGGGCTTGCACGTGCCTTCCTCAAACGACTTCACCGCGCCGTCGAAATAGTCGTTGACGGTGAGCCCCTCCTGGCGGAAGCGGTCGGCGATCCAGTGGTTGTACATTATCGGATTTGTGTTGGAGAGCATGAAGACGCGGTAGCCGGCGGCTCTGACCGCGCGGAGAGCCTCCAGACGCTCACGGGGAAGGTCGACGAGGAAGGCCTCGAAAGCGTCCTGGATGTCGGTGTCGGAGACTCCGGGCCTGGCCAGGGCGCGGAGCTGGTCGAGCAGGCCGGGGGCCGGGAGGGCTCCGGTCTCGAGATAAAGGAACGGAGGGCGCTGCTCGTAACGGTCGAGCATGACGTCGGCATCGGCGATGCCGAGCTGCTGGAGGCGCCTCACGGCCTCGTCGCGGTCGAGGTCGATCACGACGCCGCCGAGGTCGAAGATGATATTGTCGTAGTGTTTCATTGTCGTGGTTTAAGGGCCGCCGGGATAAGGGAAACCGGTTGCGGGTGCAAAATTACAATTTATTTTTGTCAAAACCGGGTCAAAACGTTAACTTTGTAGAGACAATACCCGTAACAGGAAGTTTAACCCAAACAATATTCAAATCCGCTATGTCGAAAATCAGATCAATAGGTATCCTCACCTCGGGAGGCGACGCGCCGGGGATGAACGCGGCGATACGCGCGGTGACGCGTGCGGCGATCTTCGCAGGTTTCAAGGTATATGGCATCTACCGTGGCTACCGCGGCCTCATCACAGATGAGATCGAGGAGTTCTCCACACAGAATGTATCGAACATCATACAGCGCCGAGGCACGATCCTCAAGACGGCGCGCTGCAAGGAGTTTCAGACTCCGGAGGGGCGTCAGTGCGCCTACGACGTGCTGAAGCGCCACGAGATCGACGCGCTGGTGGTGATCGGCGGCGACGGCTCGCTGACGGGCGCGCGCATCTTCGCCAATGAATACACCTTCCCGATCGTTGGCCTGCCGGGCACGATCGACAACGACCTCTACGGCACCGACAGCACGATAGGCTACGACACGGCTCTCAACACCATCATGGAATGCGTCGACAAGATACGCGACACGGCGACGTCGCACGAGCGCCTCTTCTTCATCGAGGTGATGGGACGCGACGCCGGCTTCCTGGCGCTCAACGGCGCGATAGCATCGGGCGCCGAGGCCGCCATCATCCCGGAAATCTCCACGCAGGTCGACCAGCTCTCGGAGCTCATCAAGAACGGCTTCCGCAAGTCGAAAAACAGTTCTATCGTGCTGGTTGCCGAGTCGCCGATCACGGGTGGGGCGATGGGTCTGGCGCAGCGTGTGAAGGAGGAGTATCCCGACTACGACGTGCGCGTCACCATCCTTGGCCACCTGCAGCGCGGCGGCTCGCCGACTGCCTACGACCGTATCCTGGCCTCGCGTATGGGCGCGGCGGCCATCGACGCCTTGCTCGACGACCAGCGCAATGTGATGATCGGCATCAAGAACGACGAGATCGTCTACGTGCCGTTCACGCGCGCCATCAAGAACGACAAGCCGATCAACCAGGAGCTCCTGGCCACCCTGCGCCGCCTCTCCATCTGACCCACACCCCTCCCCTCTCCCGCCGTAAAAGAATGCGCACGACTCTCAAGGCCGTGCGCATTCCTTTTATAGGATGCCATAGGATGCTGATGCAGGTCAGCGGGCGATGTATTTGCGGGAGCCGGAGAGGCCGCGGAGGATGTAGAGGCCCGGGGCGAGCGACTTCAGCTGCTCCTTATGCATCTTCTCAGCCACCCGCACACCGGCCGGAGTGAACACGTCCACGACATCGTCGGCCGGCGACACAGCCACCTCATCGACAGAGACAGACTCGCAGATCTCCACATTGTCGACGGCGGCCACACCGGCGTTGCGGCTCAGCACGCTCCAGCGCAGCTGGATCCGCTGCCCCTCGTAGTCGGCGAGGGAATATATGCACTGGCCGTTGTCGCATGAGGTGAGGTCGGCAAGCAGATCCCATGTCTCGCCGTCGGCCGAGGCCTGGAGCTGGAAGAGGGTGCTCTCGGATGCCACCGGTCCGTCGTAATATTTCACAAACTTCACGGCCGTGAGGAGCTCGGGCACGAATGGCGGAGTGACGAGATGCGACTCAAGGCGGTTCATGCCGGCGGCCACACTGCTGATGGAGGCGAAATCGCCACTGAATCCGAGGCCTTCGGCCACGGCGATATCAAACCAGTTGTCGAAGCGCCAGCTGTACATGTCCTTCACGGTCTGCCTGGGGTCGGAAAGCACGACGGTCCAGTCGGCAGGGAGGTGTGCTCCGTCAAACGACTCCACAAATGGAAGGGCGGCCACGGCGGGCTCGTCGCCATAAGTCACTGAGGCAGGGAGGGAGACGGTGCCGTCGGCATACACGGCATGAATGCCGTAGGAATAACGGCCTGCGGGAGCATCGCCGTCGGTGAAGGAGGTATCGGCGACGTTGTCGCCTATCAGCTCGTTGCCGCGATACACGAGGTAGGATTGCGGAGCCGCGCCCTCATATTCGGGAGCCGTCCAGGAAAGGGTGTTAACCCCGGCTCCGGCCTCAATCCCGACATTCAGCGGAGCGGGCACAGTGCCCGGCGTCACCTGCGCGTAGACGATAGGAGCCGATCCGTCGGGCATCGTGTAGACCGCCTCGACGCCGACAGTGTAAATGCCTTTGAAGAGGGCCGACTGACCGGCGGCGAGCTCATCGGTGGCATCCACCCAGCCCATCGCCTTGTCGTTGATGTAGATATTGTAATGGTTAGGCGCCATCGACCCCTCGGGAGCTTCCCAGGTGGCCTCTACGGTATACCGCTCGCCTTCCTGCTCCGTAAACGAGACTTTCAGATTTCGTGCGGGAGCGAAATCAGGCGTTTCGGTCACTACCTCCACCGTAGCCTCGTCATACTCCACGTCATCGGCCTCCGACCATGCCATCACGCTGTAGATATGCGGTCCGTCCTCTTTCGCCGAATAGTCGGTAAACGACCTGCGCTTGATATAATCGCCTATCACCTCGTCGTCGAGATAGACACGGAACGTGGTGTTGCCGTTGTTGAGCCATTCATCGGAAGAGGCACGCGCGGGAGCGTTCGTCCTGACGCCTGACTGAGAGATGAATTTCCGGTGTGTGGCCACGCCGGAGGGGATACCTGCGGCATGACGCCTCGTAGCCGACACCTGGCCTACGGCCTCGCCGTCGGGGGCATAAAACGCCACGTCGTCAACAGCCCAGAGGAAATAGAGCGACTCCATCTCGCCGCTTACAGCCTGGAAAGCCACCAGCGTGTCGCCGTCGGTAGGCTGGCCGAGGAAAAGAGACGCCATGCGGACATCGTCGGTGGGGACGATATCCCAGCGGCCGTCCCAGAGCTCTTCCCAGCTGGCGCCGTTGTCGCGCGATATCTTCACGTAATAATGGTCGGGGAAGTCCTGGTATCCGCCGACGTCGAAGAGCTCGGGATGGAGGTAATACCAGAAGTCCATATAGACGGCATTGTCGCCCGGACGGATTATGAGCCATTCGTCCTGATGACTTTCCTCCGGGAACTCCTCGTTCCCCTCCCCCATCATAAGGATAGCCGCGCAGTCGCCGTCGTGGGCGAGCGTCATCTCGTCGCCGGAGAAGTCGTAGCGGAGCCAGTTGCCCTCGCCCCCTTCGTAGGTGGCGGTGACATCCCAGCCGGCGGGTGGGAATTCCTCGTCTTCAAAACTCTGACCGGCCACAAGGGTGCCGGCGTTGCCCCACGACCATGAGAGGTCGACCACAAGACCGTTGACGGAGGCATTGAGGTCGCCGGGCGCCACGGGCTCGAAATTCTGTGAGTAGGCAGGCAGCGGAGTCAAGGCTGCAAGTGCCGCCATGCCTGAAATGAGATAATGTTTCACGTGTAATCGAATTGGTTAAGTGATTTGTCGGAGCAAAGATATGCAAAAAATATTACATTTGCAAATAGATATCTGGATAACTCCCCTCGCAGGCACCTTTCATGATGCCGTAATACATGTGGCGGACCGCATCGGAAATTCATACGATCGCCCATTAATTTCCATACAATATGTCGGAATAATGAATTTTTTGCCACAGTATTAAAAAAACACTATATTTGCAGTGACATTCCTTCATGCAGCCCTCTATGATACTGTCGAAATGACATCAATCCGGGAGGAGGCATAATATAAAACAACATCAAACAACCTAAACATGACAAAAGCATTACTTTTGACGACAATGGCATCCCTTGCGCTTTCAGCCATGGCGATGCCGCAGGAGTTCGCACCGCTCAACAAAGTGTGCAGGGAAGTGACGCCGCCCAACGCCGACGACGAGATTATCTATGACGTGCCCGACGGGGAGCTCACCTATTTCAGCCGCAACTGCATGGAGTTCGCTTACGACTGGGAGGGTGTACACCGCAACGAGATCAAGGGGTCAGTGGTGCGTCAAGTCAAGGCAGACGACGGCACGCTCTATTTCTCCAACCCGCTTGCCGACTTCCCCATGCTCAGCTGGCTGAAAGGAAGCTACGACGCCGACGGCTCGATCGTGATCGAGGGGCCGCAGTTCATCTATGAGGAATATGACGACTGGAACGAGGTATGGATCAGCTTCTACATCGTTCCCATGAAACAGGTGGTGGATGAGTCGGGCATGGCCACATACGTGGCGACCGACGACATGAAGTATGTGCTGAAGAAGACCGACAACGGCTACGAGGCCGCCGACCCCGAGCTGCTTCTCAGCCTCGCCTCCTACGGCGAGCTCACCGACATGGAGGGAAATCCCACAGGAGAGATGGGCTACTCATGGAGAGGCTTCGGCGAATACGACATCCTGTTCTCCCCTCGAGAGGGAAGCAACGGCATCACCCCTCCCGCCGGCGCGGCCATAGACAAATGGGTCTTCCAGGACGAATTTGAGACCACGCTTGTCGATGTGGCGTTCGACGGCGATGACATCTATCTTCTCGGGATAGACCGCGGAACCGAGGGAGACTGGGTGAACGGCTGGGTCAAAGGCCATATATCCGACGGGAAAGTGACGATACCTTCCGGCTCATACATCGGCATCAACGAAGCCGTCTCATATTTCTCCTATCTCTGGGGCGCGAAGATCGAGTATGAATATGATGACGAGGGCAACGAAACCGCTATCGGTTCTCCTCTGGAGGAAGTGGTGTTTGACTACGACGCCGAAGGCAAGAAGCTCACTCTCCGCGACGGATACGCTACCTGCTCGATGCCCGAGGACTTCTATGTGCTGACGTTCTATGAGGGAGTGAGCATCTACAGCCAGAACCGCAATGTCGACACACCCCCGGCCAAGCCCTATGACCTCGAGGTGCAGCCCTGGGATGAGTATTTCGGGGCAGGCACAATGAGATTCTGGATTGCCACCGTCGACACCGACGGGTGTCTGCTCGATACCGACCGGCTTTATTACCGTTTCTATATAAACGGAGAGCTCTTCACCTTCACTCCCGCCGAATATCCCAATCTCGGCATCGATGAAGACATGGTGAACGTGCCCTACTATCTGTATGACAACTGGGACATCTTCAGCTACTACAACTACCGCACGGTCTACTTCCACTTCGAGCTTCCCGCCGAGGGATGCGGAGTGCAGTCGATGTATATCAACGAGGAGGGCAAGGAGCTCTTCAGCGAGATCACGAGCTCCGGCTCCGGTGTTGAGTCCACGGTGATGCAGCCGGAGGAGACCTCACGCTCCTACTACAACCTCCAGGGGCAGAGGGTCGGCGAGACCTACAACGGCCCCGTGGTATGCCGCATCGTCTACAGCGACGGCTCCGTAAAGACCGTCAAGAGAATGCGCGCCGGCCGATAAAGCCGACACCGCCATCATATATCCCAGACACAACAGCGATGGAAACACTCGACGACACCGACAGAAAGATCCTGGAAGTGCTTCAGGACAACTCACGGCTCACCACCAAGGAGCTGGCCTCCAGGGTGAACCTCTCCACCACTCCCGTGTATGAACGGGTGAAGCGGCTGGAGAACGAAGGCTATATAAAGAAATATGTGGCTGTTCTCAACGCCGAGAAGCTCAACATGGGATTTATGGTGTTTGTCAACGTGGAGCTGTCGAAGCAGACGCTGGTCGACAAGCGTGAGTTTGTCGACATCATAATGGGCATTCCTGAGGTTATGGAATGCTATAACGTGGCGGGCAAGAGCGACTATCTCCTGAAGATCCATGCCCCCGACATGCGCTACTACCGTGAGTTTGTGCTCGAGGTTCTCGGGCGCATCCCGTCGGTGGGCCATGTGGAGTCGATCTTCGTGATGGAGGAGGCAAAACACTCCACGATGCTTCCGCTGACACAACGCATCAGCCGCCCCTGAGGGGCGGCTGATGAACATAGAAGAGGAGGAAATTCCAATGGAATTTCCTCCTCTTCTATGTGGGTGGAGATGGATTCGAACCACCGAAGGCATAAGCCAGCAGATTTACAGTCTGCCCCATTTGGCCACTCTGGTATCCACCCGTGGGGATGTCTCCCTTTTTTGACGTTGCAAAATTAATCAAAAAAATCCATACACGCAAATTTCAGCTCCCTATTCTTAAAGTCGCGGCTCAGCGGCGTCTTTTCTTTTTCTTCTTCGACTTGCTCTTCGACTTCGAGCCTGACTTCGATTTCGACGCCGTAGAGCCCTTCACGGGAATCTTCAGCGTCTTGCCGGCGCGCAGGTTGTCGCCGCTCATGCCGTTGGTCTTCTTGAGCTCCGCCACGCTCACGCCGTATTTCTTCGAGATCGTGCTCAGCGACTCGCCGTTCCTGATTTTGTGAATCGTAGGCTTCGCGGCCTTCTGTTTCTTGTTCTTCTTGCTCTGTTTCCCGGCCTTCGAGCCCGAGGCCTTGCTCTGCTGCGGAGCCTGGGCCTCCTCGTCGCCGAGGTCTGCCATCAGGGGCGCGCGGCCCTGCACTCCCTCTGTGGGCGCGGGCTC
The DNA here is from genome assembly GCA_947626355.1 of uncultured Muribaculaceae bacterium. Classification (GTDB taxonomy): domain Bacteria; phylum Bacteroidota; class Bacteroidia; order Bacteroidales; family Muribaculaceae; genus Lepagella. The sequence goes on along the minus strand of CANQRV010000004.1, from coordinate 93,061 downwards.
CGTGCCGGAGATCTTGAGCTGCTGGCCGACCCTCACCGCATTCCGCCGCAGGTTGTTGGTCTTCTTGATCTGGTCGACGCTCACGCCATACTTCCGGGCTATCGAGGCCAGCGACTCGCCGGGCTCCACCTTGTGGACCACCGCCTCGCCTCGTCCGCCCCCGGCCGCCAGCGCCACATCGTCGAGCTCCTGATTGAAGGCCTCCTCGCCGAAGGTCTCCTCATCCACGGCGAGCATCGCGTCGGAGGGCACCTCTCCGGGCTCCACCACTCCGCGGAGCGCGTATCTGTCGCTCTCATACTCCTTGATGGCGTCCTCGCTCATCAGGTAGGCGTGGATCTGCTGCGACGGGAGTATGAGGGTGTAGGGCGTGTCGGGAGTGCCCGGTATGAGGTCGGCCCGGAACTGCGGGTTGAGGATGCGGAGCTCCTCCACCGGGATGTCGAGCACCTTCGAGATCTGGTTGAAATGCACGCGCTCCGTGATGTGGAGCGTATCGGTGACCAGAGGCTTCACCGCCAGCACCGGCGATATGTTGTGGTCCTGGTAATAGTTCATCACGTAGTTGGCGGCGATGAACATGGGCACGTAACCTCGCGTCTCGGCGGGCAGATACTGGTAGATGCTCCAGAAATCGAGGTTTTTCGGGTCGCCGCCGGCGCGTCGCAGGGCCTTGTTGACGTTGCCGGGGCCGCAGTTGTAGGCGGCGATGGCCAGCGACCAGTCGCCGTAGGTGTCGTATAGGTCCTTGAGGTATGTGGCGGCGCGTTCCGAGGCCACATACGGGTCGCGGCGCTCATCGACGAGCGAGTTCACCTCCATGCCGAGCCCTCGGGCCGTGCCGAGCATGAACTGCCAGAGGCCGGTGGCTCCGTGTCGCGACACGGCATTGGGGTCGAGGCCCGACTCGATCACCGGGAGATACTTGAGCTCGAGCGGGAGGCCGCGCTCCTCGAGCGCCTGCTCGAACACCGGCATGTAGTAGAGGCTCATTCCCAGCAGCGCCGCCACCTGGCTGCGTCCGCGCTTCGTGTAGCGGTCGATATACGTGCGCACCACCTCGTTGAAAGGCATCTCGATCACCGTCGGCAGCGCCTTGAGGCGCTCGATGATCGTCTCGTCGGAGGTGTCGGCGTCCTCCATCTCCTCATAGCGCCGGTCGGTCGCCGTATAGTTTTTCATATACCATCCCTCGAGCATCTTCTGAGTGTCGGTCTCGAAGCTTTCGGGAAACACCACGGAGGAGTCTGTGAGGGAGTTCTTTAGGTCGAGCACATTGGGCTGTCTGTCGGCATGTATCGGTGTCGGCGCCTGGAGAGCCGCGGCAGCGGCTGTTGCGATGAGAAGCTTGCGGATGGTCATGATTGGGTATGTAAGGGGGTTAGAAGGTGAAGGCCCACTGCATGCCGAAGGCTGGGCGTGTCGGGCCTCCCGGGGTCGGAAGCACGGCGGGCGCCACATCCATCGACACGTCTTCCGAGATGTCGAAATGGGCGAGAGAGGCGTCGACGTAGGCGTCGACCATGCAGAGGAGGTATAGGCCCACGAGGCAGATGATGCAGAGGTCGCGGTTGCGGCGGTAGTAGTCGCGGCGCGAGCGCATGGTGTTGGTGAGCCATGTCTTGTCGAGCTGGTCTTCCGACGTGGTGGGCGGGAAGAAGTTCATGTAGCTCTTGGTGTTGGGGTCGTTGTCGGTGAGGTCGCGGTAGGCCTGGGTGTAGTCGCGGAGCTGGCCGTTGTTCCAGCTCGTGCCGTAGGCGAGGCCCATGAAGCCGCCCACCACGATGGGGAGCTTCCAGTATCGGCGGTTGTAGACCTGGCCGAGCCCGGGAAACAGCGCCGAGAGCCAGACGGCTCTCGTGGGGCTGGGATCGAAGCGGCGTTTCCCCTTGAGGAGATAGGGTGAGTTCTCGTCTTCCACCACGGTCTTCGTGGTGTCGGCAGACTCGCGCAGCAGCAGGTCGGCGTCGAGATATGCCGCGCTGTCGGCCGGGAGCGCGTCGGGCTCCTGTGGCGTCTGCGGCTCCTGCCGCTGCTCCTGCCGCATGCCCGGCATACGGCATGCCGCGTAGAGCTCTGCCGGCTGGAGCATCACGACGCAGAGCGCCATGATCAGCCAGCGCACGGCAGCCGGCTGCCGTGTGGAGTCGCATGGTCGGAGCTGGGGCGTTGTCACTGCTGCTTGCTGATTTTCTCGAAAAGCTCCACCAGCTGCTGGAGCTCGTTGTCGTTGTTGAACTTCAATGTTATGGCGCCTTTGCCGGAGGCTGTGCGGGAGAACTTCACCGGGGAGGGGAAGTAGGAGGAGAGCTGCCTGGCAAAGTCATGGTTGGCGGCGGTGAGCGAGGGGTCGGCGCCCTTGTCGGCGCCGGGAGTGGCCACCCCCTCCTGGATCGCCTTGGCGAGCTCCTCCACGCGGCGCACCGTGAGGTCTTCCTTCAGGATGCGCTTGTAGAGGCGCAGCTGCTCCTTGGGGTCGGCCACGGAGAGCAGGGCGCGTGCGTGGCCCATGTCGAGCTTGTGGTCGCGCAGCCCGAGCTGGATTTCGGCCGGGAGCTTGAGCAGGCGCAGGTGGTTGGCGATGGTGGCGCGCTTCTTGCCGAGGCGCTCCGAGAGGCGGTCTTGCGTCAGGGAGTATGTGTCGATGAGCTTGCGGAAGGCGAGGGCCACCTCTATGGCGTTGAGGTCCTCGCGCTGTATGTTCTCGATCAGCGCCATCTCCGTCACCTCGGAGTCGCTGGCGGTGCGCACGTAGGCCGGCACGGTGTTGAGGCCGGCCATTCGGGCGGCGCGCCAGCGCCTTTCGCCGGCTATGATCTGGTAGGTGCCGTCGTCGGCCATCCTCACGGAGAGGGGCTGCACCACCCCCAGCTCCCTGATCGACGCGGCGAGCTCCCCGAGCGACTCCTCGTCGAAGCTCGAGCGCGGCTGGTCGGGGTTGGGCCTGATCAGCGAGACCTCTATCTCATTTATTGCGCTTGACCCGGAGGTCTGGACGTCGCCCATCGAGATCAGCGAGTCGAGGCCGCGGCCGAGCGCGTTACGTTTCGGTGTCATGCAGGTTATGTTTTGTTAGCCCTTGGGTGTGGCGGCCGTCTCCGCGGCCGTCCGTTTGCGGCGGTTGCGCGCGATGAGCTCCTTGCTGAGCTGCCCGTAGGCGATCGCCCCCCGACTGTCCGGATCGTAGAGCACCACCGGCATGCCGTGGCTCGGCGACTCCGACAGCTTGATGTTGCGGGGAATCACCGTCGAGAACACCATGTCGCCGAAGTGGCTCTTGAGCTCCTCGAAGATCTGGTTGGCGAGGCGCAGCCGCGCGTCATACATTGTCAATAGGAAACCCTCGATCTCCAGGCTCGGGCGGAGCCGGCTCTTGATGATGCGGATGGTGTTGAGCAGCTGCGAGATTCCCTCCAGCGCGAAATATTCGGCCTGCACCGGGATGATCACCGAGTCGGAGGCCGTCAGCGCGTTGACCGTGATGATGCCCAGCGACGGGCTGCAGTCGATCAGGATGTAGTCGTAGTCGCCGCGCAGCGGCTCCAGCACCCGGGAGAGCGAGTGCTCGCGGTCGGCCTTCTGCATCAGCTCCACCTCGGCCCCCACGAGGTCGATGCGCGAGCAGATGATGTCGAGGCCCTCTATGGCCGTGCCTGTTATGGCCTCCCGGGCCGGGTAGCCGTCGACCAGACACTCGTAGACCGACACTTCGGCCGCCGCCGGATCCAGACCCATCCCCGATGTGGCGTTGGCCTGCGGGTCGGCGTCCACAAGAAGCACCTTCTTGCCGTCGAGCGCCAGACATGACCCTAAGTTGAACGCGGTGGTCGTCTTGCCCACTCCGCCTTTCTGATTTGCTATTGCAATGATTTTACCCATTGAGCTGTTATTGCTTTTGTGCTGCAAAGTAATATATTTTTACAGACAATTCACAATTTTTTATATTAAAGTGTCTTAAAATACTCATCTTTCTGCGCCGGAGGCGTCGGCGAACTCCCGCTCCTGGCGCCGCAGGGTGTTCCGGAAAGCCGTGTAGAGCAGCACGGAAGCCGTCACGAGGGCGCCGTTGAAGCTGTAGTAGACCCCCACGACCCCGAAGTCGAGCCCCTTGGCCAGCAGAAGCAGCAGCGGAATCCCCACGAGGAGATAGCTCACGATGGCGATCCAGAAGAGGGGCTTCACCCTCGATGTGCCGCGCAGAGCGTTGGCGTAGGTGATCTGGACGGCGTCGCCATACTGATAGAGCACCAGCGGCACCACCAACGTCACGGCCACGGCGATCACCGACGCCTCCGGCGTGAACATCACCACCAGATCGCGCGTGAAGAGCAGGAACACCGCCGACGAGAGCGTGGCCATCAGCAGGTTGAGCCTCAGCCCGGCCTTCGCCACGCGTCTCACGGCCGTCGCGTCGCGCTGTCCCGTGAAGTTGGCCACCCGGATCGACGTCGAGATGCCGAAGCTCATGTAGATCATGAAGCCCAGCTGCGCTATGGTGTTGACCACCTGATAGGCCGCGAGCTGCACCTTGCCGAACCAGCCGCTCACCACGGCGCCGCATGTCCAGAGTCCGCACTCCACCCCGCTCTGCACCATCACCGGATACGACGTCTGCCATATCCGGCGCCGCAGCTCCCCCCGGGAGCCCGACGCCTCCACCGCCCCCTCGTAGTAGGGACGGTAGCGCCGCCGCCAGCGCACCACGGCCAGGATCGCCACCATCGCCGAGATGCGGGCCGCCAGCGTGGAGATGCCCGCTCCGAGGAGTCCCATCTCCGGAAACCCCCAGTGGCCGAAGATCAGCGCGTAGTTGCCCGCCACGTTAAGAGCGTCGGCCCCCAGGATGATCCACATCGGAGTCGCCGTGTCGGTGGTGGCGTTGGCCGTCTGCTGCACGCAGTTGAACACCGCCACCGGCACCAGCGAGCAGAGGATCACCAGATAGTAGCTCCTGATCAGAGGCAGAAGCTCCTCGTCCTGGCCGAAATGCCCGAGCAGGAAATAAATCCCGCCCATCACGGCCGTGAAGCAGAGCGCCACCACGACGTTGAGCTGGAGCCCCGCCGCCATCGTGCGTCCGGCCTCACGCTTCTCCCCCCGGCCGTAGAGGGCGCCCACCAGAGGCGTCATCCCGGAGGCGAACCCTATCAGCATCACCACCACTATCATGAAAAGGCTGTTGACAAACGCCGACGAGGCCAGCTCGTCGAGACCGTAGGCTCCCACCATCATCGTGTCGGCGAAGCTCACCACGATGATGCCCAGCTGCGTCACGAGCACCGGCAGCCCGATCTTCAGCAGGCTCCCGTATTCACGCCTGTAGGCCAGCCGGCCTGACAGCCTTCTCAGTCCGTTTGTCATTTTTTCCGTTTTATGGTTTATTAACTCTCCCGGTCCGGTTTTTGGATGCAAAGTTAGCAATTATTCCAAATATAATTGTTAATTTTGCTTCCACAGTATGCATCCGGCTCATAAACCGGAGCTTTGCCGCTGTCTTCAGTGTTCTTTATTGGATATAACCACATAATTCTACCATTATTCTATTTCGCAAAAAATATTCTGATCTACAATTCGATACGACCATGAGACATTTTTCTACCGCTCTTGTCGCTCTTGCAGCCACATTGCTCCCGCCGCCCGCGGCTCCGGCCGACGCCGCCTTCAGGGGCAACCTATTCGGGGCTGTAGGCGCTTTCGACACCATGACTACCTACGACCAGGCCTACCTGGCGCGGATAGACGCCAACACCGGTGTCCTGAGCCCCCTGGCCTCCGGCTACGATTTCATCAACGGCGTGGACTATGAGATCCAGGGTGGCACCGTCAGAGACGGCATCTACTACACCGTCGCCACTCCGGCCGACGCCGACACCGGCTTCACCGTGGTGTGGAACCGCTTCGACCTCGCCTCCCGCCGCTGGCTCGAGCCGATATCCTTCGGCTATCATCCGGAGGCGATGGCCTACAGCATGACCTACAACGCCTCCAACGACAGGTTCTACGTGCTCGGCCTCGACCCGGGGGCCAGCGAGTTCAGCTACCTCTCCATCATCGACGCCAAGACATGGGAGATCACGCCGGTGGGCCGCTTCAGCGACGGCGGATTCCTCGCCGGCATCGCCTACTGCCCCGTCGACGGGTTTGTCTATATCCTCGGCCAGAACAACTACCTCTACCGCTTCGACGAGGAAGACGGCGACATCTCCAACGTGGGGCAGGCCACACGCGACTATGCCCTCGTGAGCGAGAACAGGGCCACGGCCTTCACCTACAGCCCGCTCGACCACGCCTTCGTGGCCGTCTACATCGACAATGAGAACGAGCGGTTCAACCTCGCCTTCATCGACTCCGACACCTACGACACGGTGCTCACCCCGGCGCTCTCTCCCGAGAGGCCCTATCTTCTCTCGCTCTTCTCCACCGACCCCTATTCGGAAGACGGCGCCCCCGCCTATCCCGACACTCCGGCGGTCGACTTCGAGAAGAACGCCCTCTCCGGCACCATAACCCTCACGGCACCCTCCGAGACCTACGGCGGCGAGCCCCTCTCCGGCAATGTCGACGCCCTGCTCGCCATCGACGGCACGACAGCCTTCAGCGGCAGCATGGCCCCGGCCTCCACGAAGGCCGTCGACGTCACAGTGGCCGAGGGTATGCATGAGGGCGTCTTCACCTGCTCCTCGAGCTCCCTGACAAGCGCTCCCCGCAGGTTCAGCTTCTATGCCGGCGACGACACCCCGATGGCGCCCGCCGACATCGCCATCCTCGGCAACGAGCTCTCCTGGACCAATCCCGGCGCCACCGGCGTCAACGGCGGATATGTCGACGCGCAGGCCATCACCTACGACGTCACCCTCGACGGCGTGAAGCTCAACTCCGGGCCAGTGACGGAATGCCGCTACACCATCCCCGCCGACGGCTCCCAGAAGAGACACGAGATCGCCGTGACGGCCTCGGCCGCCGGCAAGACCTCCGCGCCCGCCTCGCTCACCGCCGTGCTCGGCGACGCCCTCGGCCTCCCCTTCTCGATGACCCCGACTCCGGAGGAGGCGACCCTCTTCACCCCCTTCGACGCCAACGGCGACGGCTCCACATTCTTCCTCGGCCAGGACGAGATGACGATGGAGCCCCTCTTCTGCATCTACACCGTCAACGGCGATGCCGACGACTGGCTCTTCCTGCCTGCCATCGGCCTCGCCGACCGCGACCGTCTCTACAGCCTCGCCTTCCGTCTCCGCAGCGTCACTCCCTACGAGTCGCGCGAGAACCTGGAGGTGGTGGTGGCCTCGGTGCCCGACCCCTCCGGCGTTGTGGCCTCCATCATGAGGCTCGACGGCGCGGGCATGAGCGAGGAGACCCTCAGGAACGTGCGCTTCGCCGTGCCGCAGGGGGGCTCCTGGTATATAGGCTTCCACTGCACGTCAAAGGCCGGCGTCGGTGCCGGAGTGCGTATGCGCGACTTCACCGTGGAGGCCCTCGACGACTCGTCGGCAGTGCCCGCCGCTCCCGCGGATGTCAAGGTGACGGCCGCTCCTCTCGGCGCCCTCCGCGCCACCCTCGACATCAACATGCCCTCCGTCGACATGAAGGGCGACGCGCTCGCCGCTTCTGAGCAGATCTCGGTGGCCGTCGACGCCGGCGCCGGCGCCGCCACCGCCAGTGCCCTTCCGGGCGCCGTGGCCTCGGTCGACGTCGACGTGCCCGCCTCCGGATTCGCCACCTTCGCCATCACCCCCTCCAATACGGAGGGCGCCGGCAACGCCTTCACCACCACCGCCTACGTCGGCATCGACGTGCCGCTGGCTCCGAAGAACATCAAGGGCGTCACCAGCGCCGACAACCTCTCGATGGAGATCACTTGGGACGCTCCCGGCGAGGTGGGCGCCAACGGCGGCTATGTCGACATCGACGACGTGCGCTACCGCATGTATTCCGTGCAGGGCATCACGCTCAACGAGCTCGCCACCACCGACCAGCTGAGCTACACCTTCACCCCGCTCACCACCGGCCAGCAGCGCTGGAGCGCCGGCCCCGCCGCCTTCAACGCGAGCGGTGAGTCGCAGGGCTCCTCGTTCCCCGTCGACATCCTCGGCACTCCCTTCCCGCTCCCCGCCAGGGAGACCTTCAACCAGTTCGGCCTCGCCTACAATCCCCTCACGTATTCGCAGGACGGCGTCTACGCCAACAGCTCGTGGGAGCTCGTGGGGAGCATCGCGAGCCTCGTGGAATTCATAGAGGAAGACTGCGAGGACGGCGCCCTCATCGTCTACAACACCGGCCGCACCCCGGCCATGGGCGAGCTCGTGCTGCCGAAGTTCGACGCCCGCACCGTCTCCGACTACACCTTCACCCTGCGCTGGCTCGACTGGGAATACACACCCGCGTTCTCCCTCTGGGCACGCTGCTACGGCAGCGAGGAGCCCGAGCTCATCGCCGATCTCGAGCCTTCGCGTCCCGGCACGGGCGAATGGGTGGAGAGCGAGATCGCGATTCCCGCGAAATTCGCCAACGTGCCCTGGGTGCAGTTCCGCGTCCGCGCCGGGCTCTCCACCGAGGATAAGGAATACGGCTTCATCGACAGCTACGTGATCGGCGGCAATGTCTCCACCGACATGCAGCTCGCCTCGCTCACCGGCGAGACCGACGTGAAGGTCGGCGAGGAGTGGACCTACACCGCCACGGCCGTCAACGCCGGGCAGGTGGAGACCGAGGCCACCCTGGAGTTCTCGCTCACGGGCTCCGACGGCGAGACCCTGCTCAGCTCCTCCGAGGAACTTCCCGCGCTGGTGTGGGGCGACAGGGAGTCGGTAGACTTCAGCGTCACGATGCTCCGTGAGTATCTCGACAACGCACCGCTCACGCTCACGGCCCGCGTGGTGGCTCCCGGCGACGGCAACGCGGCCAACGACAGCATGTCGCTGACCATCGGCGTGGCCGCGTCGCAGGTGCCTGTGGTGGGCGACCTCCGGGCCTCGCGCAACGGCGAGACCGCCGTTCTTGAATGGAGCGAGCCTGACCTTCAGTATGGTGGCGACGACAGCTTCGAGTATCTCAAGCCCTTCGAGATCACCGAGAATCTCGGCATGTGGCTCAACATCGACCGGGACGGCCAGGTGCCCTTCGCCATCAACGGTTCCAACCGCTGGCCGGGCGACGACCAGCCGTGCGCCTGGACGGTGATCAACGCCGAGGAGCTCGGCGCCAACGCCTCGATGCCCCGCTTCATGCCTCACAAGGGCAAGCAGTATATCATGGCCCGCAACGCCTCGTTCGACGAGTCGGACCCCGACGCCGAGCCCGTGCAGAGCAGCGACTGGCTGATCTCGCCCGAGATCGTGGGGGGCACCGACATCAATTTCTGGTATGGCACCGGCGACGGCCAGTATACCGAGTATGTGGAGCTCTGGACATCGTCGACCACCCGCGACATCGACGCCTTCACCAAGGTGCGCTCCTTCTCCAAGTCGGGCGACGAGGTGTGGGAGCCCGTCTCCTTCCCCCTTCCCGACGACGCGAGGTATTTCGCACTCGTCTACAGGAGCATCGACTCCTTCTGCGCCATGCTCGACGACATCTCCTTCACCCCCGTGCGCCTCGAGCAGTGGGAGCTCCTCCACTACAATGTGGTGAGGGCCCTCGACGACGGCACGGTGGAGGTGTTTGAGAACGTGGGCGTGGACGGCGGCTACACCGACGCTACCCTCGGCCGCAGCGGCGCCACATATAATGTGGTGACGGTAGTGACCGACGGCCACAACACCATCGAGGGCCCGCGCTCCAACACGGCGGCGCTCGAGGGAACAGGCGTCGACGACATCACCATGCTCACGGGCGTCACCGGCAGCAAGGGCTTCATCGACTTCACGGGCCTTCAGGGCGTGAAGGTGGCTGTCTACAACGCGGCCGGCATGTATGTCCGCTCGTTGACTCCCGACGCCGACCGCTTCTCCATCCCAGCCGGGCCCGGCGTCTATGTGGTGAAGGCCGGCAACCGCGGCGTGAAGGTCATCGTCAGGTAAATCCCCGTATATCCTATATAAAGCGGGCTATAAGTCGTTTTTTTCACGACTTATAGCCCGCTTTATTTCCGTTAAACAGCCGTTGAAATCTGGCGAGAAACAAAAAATGAGTAGATTTCATCTTTAAGTGAAATATTTATCGTACCTTTGCGTTACCTCAAAACTCATGAATCATGGCCTTGATAAGAATCATATCATTTCTGATGGTTTCCCTCTTCCTGATAGCATCGGGATGCAGTGAGGGCAAGGTGTCGGAGATGCTTAAACGCGCAGAAAACCTTCAGGACGACGATGCCGACTCGGCACTCGCAATACTCGACAGCATCTCAATCAGTGTTTGCAATGGCCATGCTCAACGAGCGAGGTATGCACTCTTGAAGACGTATGTCAAGGCCAACCTGCATCTTCTCACACCAGCTGACACCAACCTTGTTAATATCGCCGTTGATTATTATACCAAGAATAGGCTGGCTGATGGGGCAGCAAAGGCATGTTTCTATAAAGGAGACATCATCTATGACGCGGGCGACTATGACGGCGCGATGAGATATGCGTTGAGGTCGCTCGAATGGAATGAGAAGGCCCATGACCGGCGTTTTCAGGCCAAGGCATATGAATTGATGGCTGACATTTACTCACAGGCCAGCAATTACCCACAGGCAATTTCCTACAGCAGGAGGCAACTATATTCAAGGAACTCGGGCGCAGGAACAACGAGTTCTATTCGCTAATAGACACAGCAATATCTTATTCGCAGGACGATACCACGGAATGCAAGGCCGTGGAGCTTCTCGACAGTATCAAAGAGAATTTCAAGGATGTAGACTCCACCGCGCTCGGCATGCCCCACTACAGGTATATATACCCTCTGTCATTGTTGGGGCGTCATCAGGACGGGTACCGACACTACAGAAAGGCACTCGCTTACTGGGACGGCATCGATATGCTTGGGAGCAAGCCCCTGGTGGCCGACATGTTCACCAACGTCGGGATGTATGACAGCGCCGCATATTATCTCCAGCAGGAGCGCATGGAGAACCCCGACTACGACAACGACGTCAACTATCATTTCGCTTTGCTCAACCTCGCCGACAGCCTCCGCGACATTCCTTTATATTATAAGGAGGTGATGACCTTTTCCGAGCTGGAGAGGAAGAACGTGAGAACGGCGATGCGCGACGAGATATCGCTCATAGAGCGTGATTTCGAACATGCCCGCGCCGAGAGGGAGCATATACGGAGCAAGAGGATTGCTTTAGTCTCTATATTCACCGTCGCGCTCATAATCCTCGCCGGTGTCTTCGTGTTCCTGTTCATACGTCAGAGACACCGCAACAATATCGAGCTGATGCGGAGCAGGATGGCGCTTGTGAACAAGGATATGGACCTGCTCAAGGAGAAGCTTGGCGAGCTGGAAGGCACCACCATAGAGATCCCGCTCCGGACCATCGATCTGTTTTGCGATGAGTATTACCGGAGCAACGCCGCCAAGGACAAGAATGCGGCTGAAAAGTATGAGGAGGCAGTCAAAAGCTTCCACCGCGCGCTCGGCAGAATGCGCGACAAGGAATTTACCGGCAGGATCCAGACGGCGCTCGACCGCCGCCACGACGGAATCTTCAGTCTGCTCAACAGTCTTGAAGACAAGCCCAATGACAAAGCGGGCTATAAGTCGCGAAAAAACCGACTTATAGCCCGCTTTATACTTTATATAGGATATACGGGGATTTACCTGACGATCACCTTCACGCCACGGTTGCCGCCCTTCACCACGTAGACGCCGGGCCCGGAAGCCGAAGACGCTCTCGTTTTCATAGAGGGAGTTGCCCCCAAGTTTGCTAATTAATGAACTTTTCACTAAATTTGCAGGACAACCAATCATAATGAAATGGAAAACTCGGATTTTTGGGCACAAATTCAGAATATAATAGATGATGGATTATCTCCCGAGGGTCTGGAAAAACTTGATAGATATGCAGAACTATTCATCAACGGGAAGCTCAGGTTTGAGCGATTTCTACCACAGGAACAGCATGGCTGCTCAGAAGGAGGTCTTATTCATGTCATTGCGACCATACTCGCGGGAGCAGAAACTCGCCCAGATAGCGAGACTGAAGGACTCTCCCAACTCAAAAGAGAACTCAAACTCGCAGAGACGCAAAGCCGTCTTATAGAAACATGGGCCAGAAAAAGCTCTATCTGGATAGACAGCACAGAGGATGCATTATCCAAGGCATTAGGACCGAAAATCGCGGAGGGTGGAGAAGCGAAGGTTTATGACAACGGGCCGACATTAATCAAAACCATAGGTCTGGATTATTTCATATATCCAAGAATCGCTTTTGACAGGATTTCCCTGCATAACGCCTATTTTCCCGAAACAGCCCTTGAAGTCATAGGATACGGGAGGGACGCCGCCGGCAGATTCGAAGTCATCGCAAAGCAATCCTTTATTCAGGGTGTCAGGATGGATGATATTGAGATTCAAAAACATATGGAGAAAATTGGGTTCTCACTTAAAAATCCATCAAACTGGACATACTCGAATTCTGAAGTTTATGTGAGCGATCTGCATGATGAGAACGTCATTATGTCTAAACAGGGCAATGTATTCATTATCGATTGTGATATACGACTCAATACGCCGGAGCTTAAATGCGGTGGACATAGAACAGACACTAACGAGGTCATCTCCTGAAACGATTCCTAATCTTCCATTCAGCAAATGCGTCTCCGTCCTCAGGGCTGGAGACGTCAGGTAATATAATGGCGGAGGGCGAATCTATGCTCTACTGCCAGCCGCAGATCAGGGAGGCCGAGATCCTGAGCGGCATGGAGATGATGCGCGAGGTGGAAGTGTCGGGATACTTACGTCGCCACCTTTTGTCGCCGTTTGCTCCAGATTTCAGGCGTCCCGGCGGCAATTCACTTAAACAATATCCCGACGACGATTGTAGTTATAGTAAAGAGTGATAACTAAACCTACCGATTGTAAAACCAGCAATCCACCACAGAATTCCACATGAGAATACACCTGCTCGCCATAATGACCCTGACGGCTGTGGCAGGCGCCGGAGCCTCTACCGTGAGCCTCGACTCCTGCCGACGTATGGCCGTGGCCAACAACAAGTCGCTGCAGATCGCCGAGGAGAACATCCGGGGCGCCGCATACTACCGCAAGGCGGCGTTCTCAGCCTATCTACCCTCCGTAGATTTCACCGGCACCTATTTCTACAACCAGCACAAGATCGAGCTCCTCGGCGAGGACGCCAAGCTCCCCACCATGAGCTTCGACCCCGCCTCCGGAAAATACAACTATAATATAGTCACCGGCCCCGACGGCGTGCCCGTGAAGGACCCCGCCACCGGCTCGTATATCCCCTCTGAGGTGGCCGTGATCCCGAAGGAGGCGATGAGCTACGACGTACACAACGTCTTCGCCGGAGCCTTCACCCTCACCCAGCCGATCTACATGGGAGGCCAGATCCGCGCCCTCAACGAGATCGCCGGCCTCACCGAGAAGGTGGCGAAGTCATCGCGCAACGCCCTCGCCCAGGACATCGTCTACGCCGTCGACGACGCCTACTGGCAGGTGGTGTCGCTCCGACAGAAGAAGCGTCTGGCCGAGAGCTTCGCATCACTCGTCGACTCGCTCCTCCACGACGTGAGGGCGATGTATGACGAGGGGGTGGCCACCAGGTCGGACGTGCTGACGGTGGAGGTGAAGCAGAACGAGGCTCAGATCGCCCTCGTCAAGGTAGACAACGGCCTGACGCTCTCGCGAATGGCTCTCGCCCAGATATGCGGCCTGCCCGTCAACACCGTGATGACGCTCAGCGACGAGGGGCTGCAGTCGGTGGCCACGGCGCCCGCGCCCGCCGACTACAATATGGCCGACGTCTACGCCCGCCGCCAGGACCTCGAGGTGATACGCACCTCGATCTCGCTGATGCGCAGCCGCGAGAAGATGGCTATCGGGGAGATGCTGCCCAAGATCGCCCTCGTGGGAGCGTATTCCTTCTCCAACCCCAACGTCAACCACGGCTTCGAGAAGAAGTTCGGCGGCGGCTTCAATGTGGGCGCCACGCTCACGGTGCCCCTCTGGCACTGGGGCGGCCGCTACAACAGATACAAGGCCGCGAAGTCGGCCACCATCGCCAACCGCCTCCTGCTGGAGGACGCCCAGGAGAAGGTGGACCTCCAGGTGAGCCAGGCGCGCTTCTCCTACGAGGAGGCCTTCAAGACCTACGCCATGACGCTCACCAACATGAAGAAGGCCGACGAGAACCTCCGTCAGGCGGAGCTCGGATTCAAGGAGGGGGTGCTCACGTCGGACGACGTGCTCCGCGCACAGACCGCCTGGATACAGGCACACTCCGAGAAGATCGACGCCGAGATCGGCATCCGCCTCTGCGAGGTCTACCTCTCGAAGGTGCTCGGCGAGCTCTCCTACTGAAATGAAAAAAATCATACACGACATAAAACACGACAGCGATATGGACTCCACTACACCGCGCACGCCGCAGACCGACGACGCCACACAGAGAATGCAGTATGACGATCCGGTGGCCGTCAGCGCGAAAGACCGCATGCTCATTGCCACCATCATAACCATCACCCTGGTGATAGCCGGGCTCGCCATCCTCGGCTTCCTCACCATCAGGCAGGGCCCCGACACCGTGCAGGGCCAGGGCGACGCCACGGAGATACGCATCTCCGGCAAGCTCCCCGGCCGCGTGGCCGAGCTCTATGTGGAGGAGGGCGACCATGTGAAGGCCGGCGACACCCTCGTCAGGATACATTCGGCCCTCGCCGACGCCCGCCTCGAGCAGGCAAAGGCCATGGAGGAGGCAGCAGCCGCCACCAACCGCCGCGTGGACGCCGGCACCCGCAGCCAGGTCATCGCCTCGGCCCGCGACGTATGGCGCCAGGCCCAGGCCGCCACCGGCATCGCGAAGAAGACCTACGACCGCATGCAGAACCTCTTCTCGAAGGGGGTGGTCAGCGAGCAGAAACGCGACGAGGCAAAGGCCGCCTACGAGGCCGCCTCGGCAGGCGAGGCCGCCGCCAGAAGCCAGTATGACCTCGCCGTGGCCGGCGCACAGAAGGAAGACAAGGAGGCCGCCGCCGCCATGGTGTCGGTGGCGAAAGGGGGCGTCAGCGAGGTGGGCGCCGTGCTCGAAGACCAGTATCTCCTCGCTCCCTGCGACGGCGAGATCACGGTGGTCTATCCCCACGTCTCCGAGCTCGTGGCCACGGGAGCTCCCATCATGTCGCTCCAGAAAGACGACCACTGGGCCGTCTTCAACGTGCGCGAGACCCTCCTCAAGGACATCCGTCTCGGCAGCGTGATAAAGGTGAGGATCCCGGCCCTCGACAAGGAGGCCGACATGAAGGTCTTCTACATCCGCGACCTCGGCACCTACGCCAACTGGCAGGCCACAAAGTCGACCGGCGACTACGACGCGCGCACCTTCCAGGTGAAGGCCCGCCCCGAGAAACCTATCGAGAACTTCCGCCCCGGCATGTCGGTGGTGCTTATCCGGAATGAGAAATGAAACCCTCGGGCCTCAAAGCCGTGATGACGGTCAGCCTCCTCGAGATCGTGAGGCGACCCGTCTACTGGTTCGGCTTCTTCCTGCTCCCGCTCTTCCTCTTCCTCATGCTGGCCAACATGATGGAGGAGGGACTGCCGCAGAAGACGCCCGCCGCCATGGTCGACAAGGACGGCAGCTCCCTGTCGCGGCAGATGACCCTCAACATCGGCGGCATGCAGATGGTAGACCTCCGCTATGAGAGCAACAGCTTCACGGAGGCCCGCCACCTCATGCAGGAGGGGAAGATCTACGGCTTTTTCCTGATTCCCGAGAACTATCAGGCCGACCTCATGGCCGGGCGCAATCCGGTGATCACCTTCTACACCAACATGACCTACTACGTGCCGGGGTCGCTGCTCTTCAAGACCTTCAAGAGCTCCGCCACCTACTCGAAGGCCGCCATAGTGAGCGGCGCCCTCGAGTCGCTCGGCGCAACGGAAGACCAGGTGAAGCCGCTGCTCCAGCCTGTCGACATCCAGTGCAGGGGTCTCGGCAACCCCGGGCTGAACTACGGCATATATCTCGGCAACTCATTCATACCCTGTGTGCTCCAGCTGATGATCATGCTCATCACCTGCTTCAGCCTCGGACAGGAGATAAAATACGGCATGTCGCGCCAGCTGCTGCGCCGCGCCGACGGCAGCATAGTGAAGGCCGTCTTCGGCAAGCTCCTCCCGCAGACGGCGATCTGGACCGTGGTGGCCATCTTCATGGAGTCGTGGCTCTTCAAATACAACGCGTATCCGATGAACGGCTCATGGCTCTGGATCACCCTCTCAGAGGTGATGTTCGTGGCGGCCACCCAGGGCTTCGCCCTCTTCATCTTCTGCCTGCTCCCCAACCTGCGCCTCTCGCTCTCGATATGCGCCCTCACGGGCATCCTTTCATTCTCCATCGCGGCGTTCTCGTTTCCCTATGAGAGCATGTATCCCGCCATCGGCATCCTGAGCTGGATCCTCCCCGTGAGATACAACTTCCTCATATATATCGACCAGGCGCTCAACGGCATCGACATCTATTACTCGCGTGTGTGGTTTGTGGCCTACATCGTCTTCATGCTGCTGCCGCTCCCGCTTCTGCCGCGCCTCCGCAGGTGTATGGCGAGGCCGGTGTACGTGCCTTAGTCAGTAAAGTCAAATTCCTCCGACATGAAAGTGTTTCATTACATACGCAATGCGGTCTCGCAGCTCTTCAGGGTCTACTGCAGGGAGTTCACCCTCGTGATCCACGACCCCGGGCTGCTGCTCTTCATCGTCTTCCTCCCCTTCGCCTATCCGGTGATCTACTCGCTGATATATAATCCGGAGATCGTGAGAGACGTGAAGATGGTGGTGGTGGACCACGACCGCACCCCGCTGAGCCGCGAGCTCACCCGCAGGCTCGACGCCACGCAGGGGGCATGGGTGACGGGCTATGCCGCCGACCTCGGCGAGGCAAAACGCGCCATGCACTCCCACGACTGCTACGCCATTCTCGAGATTCCCGAGGGGTTTCAGCGCAAGGTCGACGGGGGCGAGACCGGCAACGCCGTGATGTATTGCGAGATGAGCCTGCTGCTGCGCTACAAGGCATTCCTCATGGCCGCCACCGACGTGATGCTCGACATGGGAGGCGAGCTCCAGAAGCGCAAGATCGACGACGCGCTGCCCATGGGCTCCAGCTACATCTCCGACGGCGACCTCCTGCCGATCCACAACGTGGCGATGGGCAACATAGAGAGCGGCTTCGACTCCTTCATCATGCCGGCGATCGTGGTGCTGATCCTCCATCAGTGCATAGTGCTGGTGCTGGGCATGTCGGGAGGCGCCAAGCGTGAGAAGGCATATCTCATAGGCTACGACCCCTACAACGCCGTCAGGTCGGTAGGGCTCACCATGGCGGGGCAGACCCTCTGCTACATGACGCTCCTCTTCCTCCCCATGATCTTCCTGCTCCACTACGTGCCTCTGATCTTCGCCTTCCCGATGGAGAGCGACATCGTGGCCCTCTTCGCCTTCATGCTGCCCTTCTTCATCGCCGCGGCGGGGGTGGGGTTCTGCTTCCAGGCCTTCGTGTGGGAGCGCGAGTCGGTGTTCGTGCTGTGGGTGGTCACCTCGGTGGCCTTCCTGTTTCTCTCGGGCATCACGTGGCCCCTCTACGGCATGAGCCCGCTCTGGAAAGGGCTCGCCTACTGCCTGCCGAGCACGTGGGGCGTGGAGGGATTCGTGAGGATGCACACCAACGGCGCCACCATCGCGCAGGTGTCTGACGCCTACACCATGCTGTGGATCCTCGCCGCGGTCTATATGGCGCTGGGATACTGCGTGCAGCGCTGGATCGTCAGGCCGCAGACGCTCGCCGCGCGCAGGGGCGCGAATGTGGTGCGCGCGGCCATAGAGGGGAGATAGCCTCAGAGGCGCCGCAGGCGGCGCGCCGTCTCCTCCTCGCCGTAGAGCGCCAGCAGCCCCTCCCGGGTGCGCTTCCAGCGCCTGTGGCTCCACAGCCACATATGGGGCGCCCGCCTGATGGTGGCCTCCATGCGCCGGAAATAGTCGCGCGTCAGCGCGAAGGGCTCCAGAGTGGCCGCGTCGTCGGCCATCTTCTCCATCTTCCCGACGTAATAGCCGCGGCGCTCCTGCCGGATATCGATATAGAAGACGGCGCTGTGGAGAGCCCGCGCTATCTTCTCGGCGCCGGTGATGGCCGGCGTGTCGTGGTTGAGGAAGTCGACGAAGCAGTGCATGTCGACATATTTCGGGGCCTGGTCGGCTATGTAGCCCACGGCCGTCACCTTCCCCTCCCTTTTCCGCTCCATCAGCCAGCGCAGGGTGTGGTGCATGGCCACGCAGCTCGTGTCGAAGCGCTCGCGCATGCGCTTGAAGAAGAGGTCGAATCCCTTGTTGCGCAGCGGATGGTAGACCTCGCCGCCGGCGATCGGCGTGGAGAGGTGGAGCGGTATGGAGCTGACCCACTCCCAGTTGCCGTAGTGGCCGAGATAGAAGGTGACGTCGCGCCCCTGCCGGAGGATGGCGTCCACCTCCTCCATCCCCTCGAAGCGCATGCGCCGCCGCATCTCGCCGGCACTCATGGCCCCCATGCGCAGGGTCTCCACGAAATACTCTCCCAGGAAGCGGTAGAACCGCTTCTCTATCCGCCGCAGCCCGCGGGCGTCCATCCCGGGGAACGACTCCCGGAGGTTGGCGCGCACCACCTTGCGCCGGTAGCCCACGACGCTCCCCGCGATCCACGTCACGGCCGACGCCAGCCCGTGGAGAAGCCCTAAGGGGAGATGGCCGGCGGCTCCCAAGGTGCAGCGCAGAAACAGGTAATTGAGTCTGTCGATTGTTTTCACGCGACAAAATTAACATTAATAATTCAAAACTCGATTATTTATAGTAATTTTGCATTCCGTTACGTCTACTGTATCCCCTGTTTTCACGATATGCGCGACCTGTTGATGTTCATAAGGCGCTTCGCCGCCCCTTATAAGTGGAACATAGTGTGGAGTGTGGTGTTCAACATCCTCACTGCCCTCTTCACCATCTTCTCCTTCGCTTTCATAGTGCCCATACTCCAGATGCTCTTCGGCATCAATTCCACCGAATACACCCTGATGCATACGGGCGACGCCTCGCTCTCGACGGTAGTGACCAACAACTTCTACTACTACATGAGCCGTCTCATCGCGCTCAAGGGGGCCTCGTTCACCCTCGCGGCCCTCTCGCTCTTCCTCGTGGCGGCCACGATGCTCAAGGTGGGAGTGGCCTATCTCAGCGACTTCTTCATCATCCCGCTGCGCAACGGCGTGGTGCGCGACATCCGCAACGCGATGTATGCCAAGATCCTCACCCTCCCCATCGGATTCTTCACCAACGAGCGCAAGGGCGACATCATGGCGCGCATCTCGGGCGACGTCTCCGAGATCGAGGCCTCCGTGACCTCCAGCCTCGCCGCCCTCGTGAAGTATCCCATCCTCATCGTGGCCTATCTCGCCACGATGATCGCCGTGAGCTGGCAGCTCACCGTCTTCGTGCTCATCCTCCTGCCGCTGGCCGGATGGGTGATGGGGTCGGTGGGAAAGAAGCTGAAGGCGAAGTCGCTCAAGGCCCAGGAGATGTGGGGCCAGATACTCTCCACCACCGAGGAGACGATCGGGGGCCTCCGCATCGTGAAGGCATTCAACGCCGAAGGCTCCATGGACTCGCGCTTCCGCCGCGAGACGGGCGCCTTCTACCGCCAGAGCAACATGATAGCGCGGCGCATGGCCCTCGCCCACCCGATGAGCGAGTTTCTCGGCACAATCGCCGTTGTGGTGGTGCTCTGGTTCGGCGGCTCGCTGATACTCTCCGGAAGCAGCCCCGTCGACGCCCCGAAGTTCATATTCTACATGGTGATCTTCTACAGCATCATCAATCCCGCCAAGGAGCTCTCGAAGACGGGCTACACCGTGCAGAAAGGGATGGCTTCGCTCACACGCATCGACAAGATCCTCGCCGCCGACAATCCCCTCCACGACCCGTCGTCGCCCGTGGCCGGCGCTCCCGGGGCCGGCGGCAGCAGCATCTCCTTCCGGGGCGTCTCCTTCTCCTACGACGGGGAGCGCCCCGTGCTCTCCGACATCGACCTCGACATCCGCCCGGGCCAGACCGTGGCCATCGTGGGGCAGTCGGGCTCCGGCAAGTCGACGCTCGCCGACCTCATACCGCGCTTCTGGGACGTCTCTTCCGGCTCCGTGGAGGTCGACGGCCACGACGTGCGCGACTACCGTCTCCGCGACCTCCGCTCCCTGATGGGCAACGTCAGCCAGGAGGCCATTCTCTTCAACGACACTTTCTTCAACAACATAGCCTTCGGCATGCCGGGGGCCACACGCGAGGAGGTGGAGCGCGCCGCCCGCATCGCCAACGCCCACGACTTCATCATGGAGACTCCGCAGGGCTACGACACCGTGGTGGGCGACCGCGGATGCCGCCTCTCCGGCGGCCAGCGCCAGCGCGTCAGCATCGCGCGCGCCGTGCTCAAGAATCCTCCGATACTGATCCTCGACGAGGCCACCTCCGCGCTCGACACCGAGAGCGAGCGTCTCGTGCAGGAAGCCCTCGAGAGGCTGATGAAGGGGCGCACGACCCTCGTCATCGCCCACCGCCTCTCCACCATCGTCAACGCCGACGTCATCTGCGTGATGCACGAGGGGCGGATAGTGGAGCGGGGCTCCCACGCCGGGCTCATCGCCCTCCGCGGCCACTACAGCCGCCTCGCCGACATGCAGCAGGTATAAAAAAGACCCCTCACCCTTGACTCTTGACTCTTAACTCTTGACTCTTGACTCTTAACTCTTTATGAAAAAGATAGCCATATTTTCCGGCGGCGACCCCTCGGGTGCCGCCCGTCTCGCCGAAAGCCTCGCCGCCTCCGGCCGTGCGGCCGTCGACCTGATGGTGGTGCCCGAGGGCGCCGCCGTGATGACGTCCGACGCACTCGCTCCCCTCGGCGTCACCGTCGTGGAGCAGCAGCTGCCCCTCACCGATGAGGCGGCCGCCTCGCTTGCCTCCACCCTCAGGGAGCGCGGCATAGAGCTGATATGTCTCGACTCCTTTCCCGCGCCTGTTCCCTCCGGGGTGGCCGACGCCGTGGAGGGACTCGTCGTCGAGCTGCCCGCCGACAGCGCGGCGTGTCGCGTGGAGGAGGCGCTCGGCCTGCCTCCGGAGCTGCCCCCCGATGTAGTGGCCGAATGGGCCGAGACCCTCAAGGTGCCCTACGATCCGGCCGTGGCCCAGACCCCTCCTCCCGTGCCCGGAGCGGAGGGGGGACAGAATCCGGCCCCGGGCATGCCGGGCCGGCAGGCCGGCGGCGTCGGCCCGGCGGAGCCCATGCCTCCCACATGGCTGCTGTGGGCAGTGCTCAGCGCCGTCTTCTGCTGCACGGTGGCCGGCATCGTGGCCATCGTCTTCTCGGCCCTCGTGAGCTCGCGCTATTTCGCCGGCGACTATGCCGGCGCGCGCCGCGCCTCGCACACGGCCGAGATATGGATCATCGTCTCGATAGTGCTCGGCGTGATCTCGGCGGTGGCCTATATCCCGCTGATGCTCATTTCATGACGGCCCGGCGGTGGCGCCCGCGCCATGCGGCGGTCGTGGGCGCCGTAGCGGCCGTAGCCGTGGTCTACTTCCTCTTCGACCCGCTGGAGAGCCCGTATATGCCGCAGTGCCTCTTCAGGCGCCTCACGGGCCTCTCCTGTCCGGGCTGCGGCAGCCAGCGTGTGGCCCACGCCCTGCTCCACGGCGACCTCGCGGGAGCCTTCCGCGCCAACGCACTCCTCGTAGCGGCCATCCCGGCGCTCGCCTGGCTCGCCTGGCTCGAGACGCAGCGGCTGCGGCGCCCGGGGCTCTACATGCGCGTCTATTCGGTGGCGACGACAGTCATCGTGGGCGTCATTCTCATTTTATGGTGGGTGATAAGGAATATTTTTGGCATTTAGGGGCTTTTGTAGTAATTTTGCATAAAATCATCATATAATCCCCGTAAGGGAGCGAATGCCTATGTTTTCCATAGATTTCTATAACGTCGTGCTTGCGGTCATGACTGCGCTCGCGGTGATTGTGGCGATAGCGCTGAGGAAAATCAACGCCGGCTACGGCATGATGTATTCGGGCAGGTGGGGCCCCTCGGTCGGCAACCGTCTCGGCTGGGTGCTCATGGAGAGTCCCGTCTTCATCGCCATGCTCCTCTTCTGGCTCCTCAGCCCCCGCCGCTGCGAGCCGGCGCTGATTGTCATGGCCTCCCTCTTCGAGCTCCACTATTTCCAGCGCAGCTTCATCTTCCCGCTTCTGATGCGCGGCCGCAACAGGATGCCGCTGGCCATCGTCTCGATGGGCGTGGCGTTCAACCTCATCAACGCATACATGATCGGCGGCTGGCTCTTCTACGTCTCGGACGCCGACGCCTATCCCGTGGAGTGGCTGGCAGACCCGCGCTTCATCGCAGGCACCATCGTCTTTTTCACCGGCATGGGCATCAACCTACACAGCGACAACGTGATACGCCATCTGCGCGAGCCGGGCGACACGCGCCACCACATCCCCATGAAAGGGATGTACAGATATGTCACCTCCGCCAACTATTTCGGCGAGTTTGTGGAGTGGACGGGATACGCCATCCTCACCTGGAGCCTCGGAGGCGCCGTCTTCGCGCTCTGGACCTTCGCCAACCTCGCCCCGAGGGCCGTGGCAATCCACCGCCGATACTGCAGCGAGTTCGGAGAGAGCTACACCTCCCTCCGGCGCCGATACATCCTCCCTTTCATCTACTGACACCCTGACTCATGACCAACAACCTTTTCACTCCGGCCAGGATAGGCCCCGTGGAGCTCCGCAACCGCACCATCCGGTCCGCGGCCTTCGAGGGTATGGGCAAGGACAACAATCCCACACCCATGCTCCACGACTACCACGTCAGCGTGGCCCGCGGCGGCGTCGGCATGACGACGCTCGCATACGCCGGCATCAACCGCTCGGCCCTCTCTTTCGACACCCAGCTCTGGCTACGCCCCGAGATCGTGAAGCCCCTGCGACAGATCACCGACGACGTGCATGCCCAGGGAGCAAAGGCCTCGATCCAGATCGGCCACTGCGGCAACATGACCCACATCAAGACCGCCGGCGGCATCCCCGTGGGGGCCAGCGGCGGCTTCAACCTCTATTCCCCGACCATCGTCAGGGCGCTGCGTCCCGACGAGATCAGGCAGATGGCCCGCGACTTCGGCACCGCCGTCTCCCTCGCCCGCGACGCAGGCTTCGACTGCGTGGAGGTGCACGCCGGCCACGGCTACCTGATATCCCAGTTCCTCTCCCCCTTCACCAACCACCGCCGCGAT
Organism: uncultured Muribaculaceae bacterium; assembly: GCA_947626355.1. Taxonomy (GTDB): domain Bacteria; phylum Bacteroidota; class Bacteroidia; order Bacteroidales; family Muribaculaceae; genus Lepagella. Next base: position 69,593 of record CANQRV010000004.1, on the reverse strand, counting down.
GACTTCGGCGGCCCGCTCGACAACCGCATGCGGCTGCTCCGCATGGTGATGGAGGAGGTGATGCGCGCGGCCGGCCAGGATATGGGCGTGATCGTGAAGACCAACATGCGCGACGGCTTCAAGGGGGGACTCGACATCGACGACTGCCTCACGGTGGCCCGCGAGATAGAGAGCCTCGGCGCCCACGCCATAGTGCTCTCCGGAGGCTTCGTGAGCAAAGCCCCGATGTATGTGATGAGGGGCAGGATGCCGATCTACTCCATGACCTATTACATGAAGCAGTGGTGGCTTAAATACGGAGTGAGGATGTTCGGAAGCATGATGATACCCTACGAACCCTTCCGTCCGCTCTATTTCCTCGACGACGCGCGGGTGTTCCGCCGCGAGCTGAAGCTGCCGCTCGTATATGTGGGTGGCGTCACCAGCCGCCGCGACGCCGACCGGCTCGTCGACGAGGAGGGTTTCGAGTTCATACAGATGGGGCGCGCGCTGCTCAACGACCCGGAGTTTGTCAACCACATGCGCGACGACGCCGACTGCGTCAACGGCTGCGAGCATATCAACTACTGCATCGCGAGGATGTATTCGCGGGAGATGGCCTGCCACCAGCATCTCGACAATCTCCCCAAGGGCATCTGCCGCGAGATCGACAGGATAAGACGCGAGAATGGGAAAGCGAAATGATCTGAAGGGCACCGTGGCCCTCGTCACCGGCGCCTGCTCCGGCATCGGCCTGGAGTTCTGCCGCCGCCTCGCCGAGCGGGGCGCCGACATAGTGATGGTCTCCAACCGCGACCGTGAGCTCCGCGAGGCGGCCGCCGGCTTGTCGGAGAAACGGGGAGTGAGGACGTGGCCGCTCACGATCGACCTCTGCCGCCCCGACGCCGCCGGGGTAATCACGGCGAAGGTGGATGAACTGGGGCTCGACGTCTCCATGCTCATCAACGACGCAGGCATCTTCTCCTTCGCTCCTGTCGTGGAGACGCCGGAAAGGAAGGCCGACTGCTTCATCGACCTCCACGTGCGCGCCGTCACCTCGCTGACGGCGGCGTTCGCGCGGCGCTTCGTGGCCCGCGGCGGCGGACGCATCCTCAATATGTCGTCGATGTCGTGCTGGACCCCTATGCCCGGCATCGCGCTCTACGCGGCCACCAAGGCCTACATCAGGGTCTTCTCGCGCGCCATGGCCTACGAGCTGGCCGACTCCGGCGTGACTCTCACCGTGGCGTGTCCCGGAGGCATCGCCACCGACCTTTTCGGCCTTCCCGAAAACCTCAAGCGCCTCGCCGTCTCGATCGGCGCCCTCCAGACACCGGAACAGTTCACACGCAAGGCGCTGCGCCGGATGCTGAAAGGGAAGCGCCAGTATATCAACGGGCTGCTCAACCGCATAGGCATCGTGGCGGTGGGGATGGCTCCGACCCCGCTGCGCATGGCCGTGAAGCGACGCATGCTCGATAAGGGCATACGGCGCTGAGATTGATTTGATTCCCGGCTTGCCGGGCCCCGACAGAAGTATTGTCAGCGGAGTGTGGCCTCACGAATGCGGCGCATGGCTTCGCGGATATTGTCGTCGGAAGTGGCATAGCTCAGCCGGATATAGCCTGGAGCGCAGAACGCCGCGCCATCGACCGTCGCCACATTGGCCACCTCGAGAAGATACATCACATAATCACCCGACGTCTCGATGCGCCGACCGCCTATCTCCCTGCCGATGAGGGCGCTGACATCGGGGAAAAGATAGAAAGCGCCGTCCGGACGGTTGACCATCCAGCCGGGAATATCCGAGGCAAGCTCCACAATGAGGTCGCGGCGGCGGCGGAACGCCTCGCGCATCTCCTCCACACATTCCTGACTCCCGGTGTATGCGGCCTCGGCCGCCTTCTGGGCGATCGACGACGCGCCGGAGGTGTACTGTCCCTGAAGCTTGGTCACTGCCTTCGCCACCGGTTCCGGGCCAGCCATATACCCGATGCGCCACCCGGTCATGGCATATGCCTTCGAGACACCGTTGACCACCACCACCCTATCCGACATACCCCCGCAGCGGGCGATGCTTGCCACCGGCCCGGCAAAGCTGATATGCTCGTAGATCTCGTCGGAGAGCACGAGCACGTCGGGATATCGGCGCAGCACCTCCGCGAAAGCCTCCAGCTCCTCACGGGTGTAAATGCTGCCTGTAGGGTTGCTGGGAGAATTGAGCATCAGCAGCCGCGTGCGGGGCGTCACGGCAGCCTCGAGCTGCTCCGGGGAGATCTTGAAGTCAGTCTCAAGACCGGCATGCACCAGCACCGGCACGCCGCCCGCCAGCTTCACCATCTCCACATAGCTCACCCATGCAGGCACGGGAATCAACACCTCGTCGCCGGGATTGACAGTGGCGAGCACCACATTGCAGAGCTCCTGCTTGGCGCCGTTGCCGACCACGATCCGCGACGGGTCGAACTCAAGGCCGTTCTCCGAGCGGAGCTTGGCGCTCACGGCCTCGCGCAGGCTAAGATAGCCGGCCACAGGGGTGTAGCGGGAATAATTCTCATCGATGGCACGCTTGGCTGCCTCTTTGATATGAGCGGGGGTATCGAAATCAGGCTCGCCGACCGACATGTTGATGACGTCGACGCCACTGGCGCGCAGCTGCGCGCTCTTCTGCGACATGGCCAATGTGGCCGAGGGTGAGAGCGATGCCACCCTTTCTGAAATCTGAATCATAGCAATTTACAATTTTTTAGGTGGCTTAGATATTAAGGTCGCGGGCGAAAACACACGTTTTCACATTGCGAAATTAATAATAATAGGCTTAGCAGCAAAGCATAATCGAAAATAATTGCTAACTTTACCGCCCCAAACGCACCGGCTGACGGAGCCGGAGGCAAAAACACACCCAGACCAAACACAAGACCTACATGAATACACATCAAAACCACAAGACATCCAGGAGTCTGCGCCATATAATGATGGCGTCGCTCCTGCTCATCGCCTCCATCTCGCTGCCGGGCTGCTCCGACAGCGACAACTCCGACGCCGAGGCGCTGCTCTCCACCGTGCCCTCCTCCGTATCGGCCGTGGCCGTGATCAGTCCGGAGGCCATACTCGAGAAGGCCGGCTGCCGCAGCGAAGGGGGCAAGGTCGCCATCCCGCAGGAAGTGAAGACCCTGGTCGACGGCATCTCCGACGCCAAGACACGGAGCGCCGTGGAGACCGTGGTCTCAGGGGAGAGCGGCGTCGACCCGGCCTGCGCCGTATTCTTCAGCGACATCTACAACAGCTACCTGACGGCCATGGTGGCCGACACCGGCAGATTCCGGAGCTTCGCCGAGAGCACCACAGGCCGCAGATTCAGCAAGGCGGGCGACATCGACGTCTGCGGCAACATAGCCATCAAGGGCGCGCAGATGTGGGTATGCCTCAGCTCCGACAGCACCATCGACGCCAAGGCCACGGCCAACTTCACCACCCTCGGCAAATCACGCAGCTTCATGAGCAACAAAGCCACGGAGCTCATGACCGGCAGGCATGACATATCCGTGTGGAGCGACGCCAACGCCGTGGCCCGCACCAGCTCGGGCGCCGGGTTCCCCTCCGGAGGAAGCTACGGCCCCATGGCCCTCTCCACCGCATTCGCCGACGCCACCGCCTATCTCGCCACCATAGACTTCGACAACGGAGGGCTCCGGGTGAAAGGCAATGTGCTCAACTCCGACGGCGGATATGCGAAATACCTGCTGCCCACAGGGAAGATCGACACCTCCGTGGCCGAGAAAATCGGCGGCGACGTGCAGGCCCTCATGGCAATCGACCTCAGCGCGGCCCTTATCAAGAAACTCCAGGGCGTCGCCTCCATGGTGGGCCAGCAGGGATATGCCGATATGCTGAGCCCCATCGACGGGACTGCCGCCATCGGCCTTAGCGACGCCCAGAATCCCGGACAGGGACTACGCGCCGTGATCACCACAAAAGACGGGGCCAACCAGGCTCTGCTCGGCATCCTCGGCCTCGCGGGACAGACAAAGACAGACGGCAAATACGTAATGCTCACAGCCGGCGCGGGGAGCGGCAAGGGAATGCCCGTGAAGGAAGCGGCCTCGAAGCTCAAGGGCTCCACATTCGGCATCGTGGTGGCCGACGAGGCTTTCAAGTCGGTGGAGCTGCCTGTGAGCCTGCTCACGGCACGCCTCATCAAGGAGCACGACAGCCTCGAGCTCGACCTCGTGGTGAAGAGCGACAATCCCAAGGAGAACGCCGCCATCACACTGCTGAGATTCTTCAACAAGGCATCGGGCCAGAGCACTCCGGCGGCCGCAAAGCCAACGCAGCCGGCGGAGGCAGCTCCCGCAACCCCGGCAGCTCCCGCAGAGAAAAATGGAACGCTTAAATGAGATAAGGCTCGAAGGACTTCTGCCGGAGGTATTTGCCGGAGAGGGCGCCGGCGAGTCGGAGGTGTGGCGGCGCACCCTGACGTTCAGGCGCGGTGCCACCTACATGATAGAGGCAGCCAGCGGCGCCGGCAAGTCGAGCCTCTGCTCCTTCATCTACGGAGCGAGGAGCGACTACCAAGGCACCCTGACCTTCGACGGCACCGACGCGGGAAGCCTCTCCATAGCGCAGTGGCAGCGGCTGCGGCGCGAGAGCCTGGCCTACCTGCCGCAGGAGCCGGGACTCTTCGGCGAGCTCACCGCCATGGAGAACATCGAGCTCAAGCGGGCGCTCACCGGCGACGTCTCCGCCGCCCAGGCGGAGCGCTGGATGAAGGAGCTCGGCGTAGACATGCGCCGCGACTACAAGGCATCGAAGCTCTCCGTGGGGCAGCAGCAGCGCGTGGCGCTGATACGCTCGCTCTGCCAGCCTTTCGATTTCCTGCTCCTCGACGAGCCCGTGAGCCATCTCGACGAGGCCAACAACCGGCTCGCGGCCTCGATCATCCTCTCCGAGGCGAGGCGCCGGGAGGCAGCCGTCATCGCCACATCCGTGGGAAATCCCCTGCTGATAGAGGCCGACATACGCCTGAGGCTCTGACGCTCCGGGCATGCAAAACAGAAATGGAATGAAACTTATCAACCGACTTCTCCGCAAGAACACTTCCCCGTCGAGAGTGGCGGGCTTCATAATCTCCAATTTCATCGGTCTCGCCATCATCGCGGGGGGCGTGCAATTCTATGAGGACGCCAGCTCGCTATGGGAGAGCGACGACTCGTTTGTCAACAGCGACTATCTTGTGGTCAACAAGAAGGTGACCTCCGAAGACATGCTCGACGGGAATGCCAAGACCTTCAGCGAAGAGGAGATCGAAGACCTGCGGCGGCAGCCGTGGGTGAGGGGGACAGGGGAATTCCAGGCCACCGACTACCGGGTGTGGGCCACAGTGGGCAACGGCGGCCGCGACATGGAGACGATGCTCTTCTTCGAGTCGATTCCCGACCGCTTCGTCGAAGCGGCGGGCGCCGGATGGGGCTTCCGCGAGGGCGACCGCGAGGTGCCCGTGATCATATCGAAAGACTACCTCACTCTCTACAACTTCGGCTTCGCAGGCTCGGCAGGACTTCCGAAAATCTCCGAGCAGCTCGTGGGGGGCATACCCCTGGGACTCGACCTCAGTTCCGACGACGGCGCCCGGCGACTGCACCTCACCGGACGCGTGGTGGGCTTCAGCAACCGCCTCAACACCATCCTCGTGCCGGAGAGCTTCATGGAATGGAGCAACCGCACCCTCGGCAGCGGGGAACGGAAGGCGCCGTCGCGGCTGATCATCGACGTGAGCCGTCCCGGCGACGTGGCCATCGGCGACTACCTCGAGGCCCACGGGCTGGAGGTGGCGGGCGACAAGAGCGGCAGCTCGGCCTCCTACCTGCTGAGGGTGGTGACGGGCATAGTGCTGGCCGTGGGGCTGCTGATCACCGTGCTCTCGCTCTTCATACTGATGCTCTCCGTATCGCTGCTGATGGAGAAGAACCGCCAGACGCTCCACCGGCTACTCATGCTCGGCTACGACACGGGCGCCGTGGCGCGCCCCTACGAGGGGATCGTGGTATGGGCCTCGGGGGCGGCGTGTGTCCTCGCCGTGGGGAGCGCCCTTCTGCTGCGCTGCTTCTACATCGGGGCTCTGGAAGGGCTTGGAGCCACAGGAGGGGGCTGGCTGCCAGGCATGGCGGCGGGAGTCGCCCTTACGGTGGTGATCATCGCCGTAAACGTGATGGCCGTGAGAAGGAAAGTGAAGGCTTCGTGGCGTCTGTGAGAAGGACAGGCTGCCCGAAAGGCGCCGTTTACGCCACGTAAGCGGCGCATTTGGTTAATTATGTTAATTAACACTGTTAAGGGCATGTCAAAAATGCTTCAAAGGAAATATAATAGCTATTTTTGCTTCCGATTTGGAAGATATACGCGTGAAAAACTCGAAAAGCGGGTAATATCTTGGCAAACGCAGCATGAGACGCATCGGAGCAGAGGCGAGGATGGTCTTGTGCGGTCCTGAAAGCAGGCCGAAAGGAAAAATAGGGTAGAGTCTCAAGAGAGAGACAAAAAAAAGAGAACAAACAACCAAAGTATAACTAAATTTCATTCTTGCATGAAGAACATCTGCATTCAACTGAATCGGAAGCTCTGTGTGGCAATGGCGATGCTGTTGACACTCGCGCTCCCGGCTTTGGCCCAGAAAGTGACGGTCACCGGAACGGTGGTCGACGAATTGGGCGAGCCCCTGATTGGTGCCACCGTAATGGAGAAAGGCACATCCACGGGAACAGCGACAGACCTGGACGGCAACTTCCAGCTGTCGGTCAATCCCGATGGCACACTGGTGGTCAGCTATATCGGCTATGATGCCGTAGAGGTGCCGATAAACGGCCAGACCCATTTCAACGTAGTAATGAAAGAAAACGCGACCATGCTCGCCGAGACCGTGGTGATCGGTTATGGTAGCGTGAAGAAATCAGACGCGACGGGCTCCGTAGCTCTCGTGACGCCCGACGAGATCGATGCCAACATCGCGACGTCGGCCCAGGACCTTCTGGTAGGCGCAAGCCCAGGTGTGGTAGTGACCACCGGCGGCGGCTCCCCTGAAGGCGGCGCCACAATCCGAATCCGCGGCGGCGCATCGCTCAACGCCTCCAACGACCCTCTGATCGTGCTCGACGGAGTGCCCCTGAGCTCCGACGGCGTCAACGGTATGGCCAACCCGCTGGCCATGATAGCCCCTGACAACATCGAGTCGATGACCATCCTTAAGGATGCCTCCGCCACCGCCATCTACGGTTCGCGCGCATCAAACGGCGTCATCATCATCACCACCAAGAAAGGCAAGGGCGGACGCCCGCAGGTGAACTTCACCGCCAATATGTCGATCAACAACGCGCGCAAGACCTGGAACGTGCTGGACGCATCCAGATACCGTGAAATGGTGGGCAGCGTCTTCGGCCAGGACTCCCCGGCCTACGCCGCCCTCGGGAACGCCAACACCAACTGGCAGGACGAGGTGCTCCGCACATCGATCAGCCAGGAATACAACCTGAGCGTCGGCGGCCGCGCCGGCTTCCTCCCCTACCGCGTGTCGGGCTCCTATACCAACAACAACGGTATCCTCAAGGACTCGCAGATGCAGCGTGTCACCGCCGGCATCAACCTGACTCCGGAATTCTTCAACGGCCTGCTCAAGGTCAGCGCCAACGTGAAAGGCTATTACATCCGCAACCGCTTCACCGACGAGAGCTGCGTAGGCCTGGCCATCGACTCCGACCCTACACAGCCGGTCTACAACCAGATCGCCTCCAACAACAGCGAGTTTCCCTGGCTCTACAACGGCTTCAACACCTCGACAGGCGCCTACAACAAGTTTAACGACCAGGGTATCCTCAACCCCGTGGCCTGTGCCACCGACAAGGACAACATCGCCGACATCTACCGTTCGAACGGCAACCTCCAGATAGACTACGCCCTCCACTTCCTTCCGGAGCTGCACTTCAACCTCAACCTCGGCTACGACGTGAGCAAGTCGACCAACAGGATCACAACCCCGCAGAACACACCGACAGCCTGGAACTCAGGCTACAAGGATGGCGCAGCGCAGTATTACGAGAGCTATGAGCTGCGCCGCAACACACTGCTCGACTTCTACGCCAACTACAAGAAGGAATTCGAGGCAATCGAGTCGAACCTCGACGTGATGGCCGGCTACTCCTGGCAGCGCTTCGACGCCCACGGCGACAACAACGCCACCATCATCACATCTCCGGGCTTCTACCAGCTCGACGCCCAGACCCTTCAGGACACAGGCCGTCTCGGCCAGCTCGTGATCAATCCCGACACAGAGTCGCACATCGGCAAGACCTACCAGAACGCCCCGCATTACTACTGGAATTCGGGCAACCTGATGCTCATATCCTTCTTCGGACGTCTCAACTACACCTTCAAGGACACCTACCTGCTGACCTTCACACTCCGTGACGACGGCACATCGCGATTCTCGAAAGACCACCGCTGGGGTCTCTTCCCCTCCGTGGCCCTCGGATGGAAGATCAACAACATGCCCTTCTTCGAGGCTGCAAGCGAGACAATGAACGAGTTCAAGCTCCGTCTCGGCTGGGGTCAGACCGGCCAGCAGTCGGTGGGCGGATATTTCGACTACATGCCGACCTACGCCACATCGCAGTCGGGCTCCTACTATCCCAACATGTACACGGGCACATACGTGAATCCCTACACCTACTATCCCAACGGATACAACCCCAACCTCAAGTGGGAGACCACAACGACATGGAACGTCGGCTTCGACATGGGCTGGCTCAACAACCGCATCACAGTGGCCCTCGACTGGTATCTGCGCAACTCCAAGGACCTTCTCGCCACAGTGACCGTAAGCCCGGGCGCAGCCACCACCAATGAGATGACCCAGAACGTCGGCTCGCTCCGCAACCTCGGTATCGAGGCCACTATCGGCGCACGCGTCGTAGACACGGAAGACTGGACATGGAACACCTCGTTCAACGTGGCCTGGAACCAGAACAAGATCACGAAGCTCAACAACTCCAACGATCCCAACTACTACGTGCCCCTTGGCGGCATGGGCGCCACCGGCAACACCTGCCAGGCACACAAGGTGGGCTATCCCGCCTTCACATTCCTCCTCTACGAGCAGATCTATGACAACAACGGCAAGCCCATAGAGGGCGCATACGTAGACCAGAACGGCGACGGCCAGCTCAATGACGCCGACCTCGTGTTCCGTCACAGCCCCGACCCGAAGGTAACGATGTCGTGGAACAACTCCGTAAGCTGGAAGAACTGGGACTTCTCGATCGCCATGCGCGCAAGCATCGGCAACTACATGTATAACAACATCCGCGCCAAGCACGTCTTCACCGGCTCGATGTATATGAACAACGCCCTGCGCAACCTCATCGACAACGACTGGTATTTCCAGACACAGCAGTACTATTCCGACGCCTTCCTTGAGAATGCCGGCTACGTGCGCTGCGACAACATCACGCTGGGCTATACATGGCCTAACCTTCTCAACGACAACCTCCGCCTGCGTCTCTACGGCGCCGTGCAGAACCCGTTTGTCATCACCAAGTACAAAGGCATCGACCCTGAGATCTACGGCGGTATCGACAACTCGGTATATCCGCGCCCGACAACCTGGACCATCGGCCTTATCGCTACATTCTAAATCATTCACAACGACCAAGACAAATCTGTTATGAAATCAATTATAAGCAAGTTCTTCATCGGGGCTGCACTGGTGGCGATGACTGGTCTTAGCGCCTGCACGGGCGATCTCGACCAGCTTCCGAAAGACCCCAACGTGCTGACTCCCGACCAGTTCCAGAAAGACCCGAAGGGATACTTAGGGGGCATTCTCGGAAAGTGCTACTCGTCGCTGGCCATCTCCGGTCAGTACGGTCCCAACGGCGCCGCCGACATCAACGGCATGGACGGCGGCACATCGCAGTACACCCGCGTGATGTTCTATCTCGAGGACCTTCCCACCGACATCGGCCTCTGGATATATCAGGACGCCGGCGTCTACGACATGGTGCAGGACGTCTGGGCTGCCAACAACGTGATCATTTACGGCGCATACTCGCGCTACTACACCCATATCGCGGTCTGCAACGACTTCATCCGTCTGACGCGTAACCTCGGCACCTACGGCATCAGCGTGGGAGGCAGCGGCGACACCGCCATCAGCCAGGACGAGCTCGACCAGATGGTGCGCGAGGCCCGCGCCCTCCGCGGTCTCTCCTACTACTATGTGATCAACTGGTTTGGCCGCGCAGTGATCGCATGGGACGACATGAACTACGGCGACACCCCGGCCCAGGCCGCCAGCGCCAAGGAGCTCTTCGACAAGGTGACGGCCGACCTCGAGGACGTGCTCGCCACATGGCCGCAGAACCACACCCCGCAGTACGGCCGCATCGGCCGCGACGCCGTGGAGGCCCTGCTCTGCAAATACTACCTCAACGCCGAGTCGTTTATCGGCGAGAAGATGTATGACAAGTGCTGGAGCCATGCAGAGAACATCATCGCCCGCCATCAGGGCGGCGGCTTCCAGGGCTCAGGCCTCGCCATGGACTATCTGGCCCTCTTCTGCGGCAGCAACGACATGTTCATGCCCGGCGGCTCGCTTCCCGCACAGAACGAGATCCTCTGGGGCGTGCCTTACGACCATGAGATGACGACCCCCTGGGGCGGCACCATGTTCCTGATCGCCGCTCCTACGGGCAATTTCTCCGACAAACCCCTCACCGACGGCTTCTGCAACGGTTCCTGGTATGGCACCAACGCCCACTGGGGCTGTCTGCTCGCCAGAGAGCAATTCTCCAACATCTTCGGCTTCGTGGGCGGCGAGACAGCCGATGTGCGCGCCTCGCTGTGGCTGACGGAGAAAGCCGGCTACACCATGGCCAACACCGACCCGAAATCATGGGCCAACGGCTACGCAGCAATCAAGTTTACCAACGTGAAGGGCAATGCCGACGGCACAGTGCCCCACTGGAAAGACCCCGACACCGGCCTCAACCGCATCGGCGTTCAGCCTGTGGAGTCGTCGAGCGACTGGCCTGACACCGACTTCCCGATCATCCGTCTGGCCGACGTCTACATGATGGCCTCCGAGTGCGCCCTGCGCGGTGCCGGCGACAGCGGCAAGGGTCTGCAGTATGCCAATTACGTGCGTCAGCGCGCCGGCGTCACCCCCTGGAACGCCACCGACTACACACTCGACAACATAGGCAACGAGCGTGCCCGCGAATTCTATCACGAAGGCATGCGACGCACCGACCTCAACCGTATGAACAAGTTCACGGGCAGCGCCTACAACTGGACACTCAAGGGTGGCATCCAGGACGGCACGGCTCTACCCTCCTACATGCGTCTTTACCCGCTTCCCACCAACGTGATCGCCGGCTACGGCTCGTCGATGGTGCAGAACGAGGGCTATTGATCACATCAGAGAATTTCCAAACCAACAGAATTCTTAAACTGAACGACCAAAATGAAAAAATATATTCTTATGGCGGCCGCAGCCTCAATAGCGGCAGCCGGGCTCACAGGGTGTAAGGAAGACACCCAGCCCCGGCTCGACAAGCCGACGGAGTTTGTGCTCAACCGCCCCGCCATGGCCGACCAGCTCTATGTGATGAGCCCCGACAACTCCATCTTCTTCACCGTGTCGCAGCCGGATTACGGTGTAGGATGCATGCCCTCATACCAGGTGGAGATCGCCAAGGCCGAGGACAACTTCAAGAACGGCGTCTTCAGCGAGGAGAACCCCGACGGCTACATCACCCTCGAGACCACCACAACCAGCGCCCGCATCGAGATTTCGGGTGAGATGTTCTCGATGGCCATGTGCTCGCTTTTCGGCTACACCACGGAAACCAACTTCTCTTCCGACCCGAAGCCCATCTATGTGAGAGTCCACGCATGGATTCCCAACGCCGACTACAGCGACATCTACTCCAACGTGATCGAGCTCTCCGCCGTGCAGCCCTACTTCGCAGTCAAGGTTGCCGACCTCATGTGGCTCGTAGGACAGCCTGAAGGCTGGACTGCACCGGCACCCGGCTATCCCGAGGCAGGCCCGTGGGCCCTCAGCGAGACAGAACCCGGAAGCCTCGTATACGAAGGCACGTTCACTATTCCCGCCGATCAGTTCCAGTTCCGCTTCTACGATCAGTTCAGCCCCGACGAGCCTTGGGACTGGTATTCCGTAGGCGCCCAGGACGAGGACAGCCCCGTTGCCATCACAATGACCGACGGCGCATATCAGGGCAACTGCTTCTATGACCCTGACACCAAGGGGGCAGGCAAGGGCAGCTGGCAGATCGAAGGCTGGGCAGGCGGCGATGTCAAGATCACCGTAAACCTCGGCAACAAGACCGTTCGCTTCGAGCAGGTGAACTAAACACAACTAAATCTCACAAAGAAACACAATGAAAAAGACAAGTATATTTCTTATTGCGCTTCTGGGCATAGGGTTTACCGCCTGCGACGACAAGAGCGACCTCGGCATCGAGCAGGTGAATCCCCAGGAGGCCATCATGCAGGCCGATGGCCTGACAGTGGCCTACGGCGACGCCCTGCAGGGAGCAGCGCTCAATATCAACAGCTTCGCCAACGCCGCAGTGTGGAACACCGACATCAACACTCCGGCCGAGAACAAGGAGGCGCAGCTAATCAACGTGGCTGAGGTGACCGACCTTCCCGAGAACGCGACCGTGCAGTTTATGATGCAGCTCGCCAAAGACGAGGCATACACCGACCCGCAGGAGATCTCGCTGACCGACGGCAAGGCCCTCGGCTCCGCGCTCGGCAACGCCTTCCAGGCTATCTGGGGCAAGACCCCGGAAGCCCAGGAGGCCTACATCCGCTTCGCCGCCTACGTTGTAGACGGCAAGCAGGTGTCGCGTCTCGGCGGCCTCGACAGGTGGTATGGTGCTGAGAAGATCACCATCACACCGGTCGACATCCAGCTCAACATCGAGAACAGCTACAAGGTGCAGACCATCATCGGCGGCGCCGATGGAGAGGTCATCACGATGAGCCACTCCGAGAAACACGCTTACGACGACCCGATGTTCAGCGCCATCATCAACGTGACTCCCGAGATGAACGCCCAGGGCGTGGCATGGGAGATCGTGAGCGAGAGCGGCAGGGTATATTACCCGACAGCAGAAGGCACTCTTGACGTGACCGGCGAGCCCGCCGCGCTCGGCGTGGGCAGCTATCGCGTGGAGGCCAACATGCTCGACAAGACCTATACCATCGGCCTCGCCTACGAAACACTCACCATCCCCGGCGGAGCCAACGGCTGGACAGTGGACGCAGCTGAATGGCGTCTCACAACTTCCGACTACAACTCCTACTACGGCTACGCATGGCTCGACGGCGAATTCAAGTTCGCCACCGGCTCATGGGACGTCAACTGGGGCAAAGGCAGCGCAGACGGCGCTCTGGCACGCGACGGCGCCAACCTCACAGTGGCTGAGGCCGGCCTCTACTACATCACTCTCGACCTCGGCGCCCAGACCTACACGATCACCAAGATCGACACCATCGGCGCCATCGGCGACTTCAACGGCTGGGGCTCGCAGAGCAACCTCACCATCAGCGACAACGGCCAGAGCATCACAGGCACCGTATCCTTTACCGGCGAGGGTGGCTGGAAGTTCCGCGCCAACGACAACTGGGACATCAATCTCGGCGGATCGATGACCGACCTGACGCCCGGCGGCGACAACCTCACACAGCCCGCGGCAGGCGACTACGAGGTATCGCTCCACCTCGCGACGCTCCCCTACACCGTCACTCTGACAGCGAAATAAGACATTAACATCCTTTATAGAAAAAGGCCGGCCCGCAAGCCGGCCTTTTTTTTGGATTTTCGGCTTATTTCAATTACCTTTGCACCAAAGCAAAACCTCAATCTTATCAACGACATGCTACGAAACCTTATCATTTCCCTCACGGTGCTCGCCGCCCCCGTGGCCGCCACGGCACAGACCCCGGCCGAAAGCGACTACGCCGGCTATCTCTTCACATATTTCACAGGCAACGACAACACCCGCTGCGAGGAGGCCATACGCTTCGCCCTCAGCGACGACGGCTATAACTATAAGGCGCTCAACGGCGGATATCCCGTGATCTGCTCGGCCGACATCAGCGAGACGGGCGGAGTGCGCGACCCGCACATCCTGCGCGGCCCCGACAACTGCTTCTACATGGTGGTCACCGACATGGTGTCGGCACGCGGCTGGGACTCCAACCGCGGCATGACGCTGCTGAAATCGTGCGACCTCGTCAACTGGAGCCACTCCGTCATCAACATCCAGAAGAAGTATCCCGGCCAGGAGAACCTCAAGAGGGTGTGGGCCCCGCAGACCATCTACGACCGTAAGGCCGGCAAGATGCTCGTCTACTGGTCGATGCAGCACGGCGACGGCCCAGACATCATCTACTACGCCTACGCCAACCCCGACTTCACAGACATAGAGGGGGAGCCCAGGCCATTCTTCCTGCCTGAGGACGGCAAGTCGTGTATCGACGGAGACATCGTGGAGAAAGACGGCACCTACTACCTCTTCTACAAGACCGAGGGGCACGGCAACGGCATAAAGGTGGCCTCGACAAAAGACCTCACCTCGGGCAAATGGACCGAGCAGCCCGACTACAAGCAGCTCACCGACGACGCCGTGGAGGGAGCAGGCACCTTCAAGCTCATAGGCCAGGACAAATACATCCTCATGTATGACGTCTACATGAAGGGGGGCTACGACTTCACCGAGACCGAGGACTTCGTCACGTTCCGTCCCGTAAAGGAGAAGGTCAGCATGGACTTCCATCCGCGCCACGGCACAGTGATACCCCTCACCGCCGGGGAGATGGCACGTCTCCGCGCACGCTGGGCCACTCCCGACCCGGGATGCTGCCGGTGAACACGAAAAAACACCTTGACAACCCATTGACACTGCAATGAAAGCAAACATATCCGAAATACTGATGACGGCGGTGGCGCTCATGCTCGCCGCCGTCGCCGACATGGCGGCGCAGGTGACCGCCGAGCCTACCCCTCTGCTCGAGGAATCGACCGGAGTCACCATCTATTTCCATGCCGACGAGGGCAACAAGGGGCTCCAGGGCGTGAAGCCCCCGGAGAAAGTGTATGCCCACACAGGAGTGATCACCAACTACTCCACCACTGCCTCCGACTGGCGCTACGCGCCGACCTGGGGCGACAACAGCGCGAAGTATGAGCTCTCATACGTGGAGGAGAACCTCTGGAAGCTCTATATCGGCGACATACGCACCTATTACGGCATCACCGACCCCTCGGAGACCGTGGAGCGCCTGGCCTTCGTATTCCGCAACGCCGACAACAGCAAGGAAGGGAAAGGCCCCAACAACCAGGACATCTTCGTGTTTCTCCACAACGGGGTGTCGGAGCCCGCTCCATACCCCGGCGGAGAGCCGCGGATGGGCGCGGTGGGAGACGGCGCAGGCACAGTGACCTTCTGCCTCGCCGCCCCCGGCAAGAACAGCGTGACGCTCGTGGGCAGCTGGGACGACTATGCCGTGGGACAGCAGGGGGTGATGAGCTACGATGACGTGGACGGCGTAAGGTATTTCTGGACTCAGGTGAAAGGGCTCGAGGAGGGCAGATGCTATCCCTACTACTATATCGTGGACGGCAACATCGCCGTGGGCGACCCATATGCACGCCTCGTGCTCGACCCGGAATACGACTCCTACATACCGGCCGACGTGTTCCCCTGGCTTCCCTCCTATCCCGTAGGGAAAGTACACGGAGTGCCTCTGGCGGTGTATCGCTCCGACATCAACGACTATGACTGGGAGGTCAAGGACTTCCGCGGCGTAGACAAGGACCGCCTCATCATCTACGAGCTTCTGCTGCGCGACTTCACCGGCACAGAGGGGAAAGCGCTCGGCGACGGCACGGTGGCCGGCGCCCTCGCGAAGCTCCCCTATCTGAAGCAGCTCGGCATAAACGCCATCGAGCTGCTGCCCATCAATGAATTCAACGGCAACATCTCATGGGGCTACAACCCCAACTTCTACTTCGCTCCCGACAAGGCATACGGCACTCCCGACGACTACAAGCGCTTCATCGACGCCTGCCACAAGGAGGGAATCGCCGTGATCCTCGACATCGTATTCAACCAGAGCGACTGGCAGCATCCCTGGCAGAGGATGTATCAGCCGGGGGAGAACCCGTTTTTCAACGTCACGGCCCCCCATGCCTACAGTGTGCTCAACGACTGGAACCAGGACTATGCGCTCGTGCAGAAGCAATGGCACGACGCGCTGCGCTACTGGCTGGAGGAATACCGCGTAGACGGCTTCCGCCTCGACCTGGTGAAGGGACTCGGCGACAACGACTCATACGCCAACAGCGGCGACGCCGCCACCAATGCCTACAACGCCAGCCGCGTGGCCCGCATGCGCGAGCTGCAGAAGGTGGTGGAGGAAGTGAATCCCCACGCCTACTTCATCAACGAGAACCTCGCCCAGGCCAAGGAGGAGAACGAGATGGCCGAGACCGGACAGCTCAACTGGGCCAACGTGAACTATTCGTCAGACCAGTTCGCTATGGGCTACCGCGACGGAGCCGGCCTGCGCCGCTTCTACGCCCCCTACGACGACCGCACGCCCTACTCCACCGTCTCCTACATGGAGAGCCACGACGAGCAGCGCCTCGCCTACAAGCAGGACGTCTACGGCGCGCCCGGCGTGAAGGGCGACCTCGCGATGTCGATGCGACGCCTCGGCAGCTGCGCCGCACAGATGCTCATGAGCCCCGGCGCACACATGATATGGCAGTTCTCCGAGCTCGGCGACAACGACAACACCAAAGACGCCACCGGCGGCAACAATACCGACCCGAAGACAGTGAGATGGTCGATGCTCGACAATCCAGAGCGACGCGGCCTCTACGACACCTACCGCGCCCTGACCGCCGTCAGAAACGGCAATCCCGAGATGTTTGACGTCTCAGCCTCCTTCAGCGGCACCTACGGCGACAGCGACTGGGACAACGGACGCCTGCTCGTGTCGAAGTCGGGCGACAAGGAGCTCTTCACTGTGGTGAATCCACTCGTCGACAAGCGGCTTACCATCAACGTCGATTTCACGAAAGGCGGCGACGGCGACTATCAGATACTCGCCTCAAGCCATGAGACGACGCCCCAGATCGAGGTATCGGCCGGCAAGGTGAGCCTCGATGCAGGAGCCTTCGTGGTGATCGGGTCGAAAGGGCTCTCCTCGGTCGATGAGATCGGGAGCGTCGGCCACAGCGCCATCTACGGCTACGGCGCAAAGGGACGCCTCGTGATAGAGCGCTCTGATGCCCGTGTCGACATCTTTACGGCATCAGGAGTGCATGCCGGCTCAATACAGGCCGGAGGGGGTTCCCTGGAGCTCCAGAGCGGCCTGTATATCGCCGTCAGCGGCGGCGAGACATTAAAAATACTCGTAAGATAATCACCCATGAAGACCCCGGAAGCCATCATGCTGCCCCTGCTGCTGGCGCCGGCGCTCATTGCGCCGTCCCAGCGGACGGTGGTAAACCTCAATGACAACTGGCAGTTCCGGATGCTCCGGACAGGAGACATACAGAACAACGACACTACATGGACCTCCGTAAACCTTCCGCACGACTTCCAGACCGGGCAGCCGTGGGTCGAGCCGTCGCCCGACGAGCGGCCCGACCTCGACAATCCGATGGCCAACGTGAAGAGCCGCCTCAGCTCACGCGGCTTCAAGGAGATGGGCACGGGGCTCTACCGCAAGACGTTCACCGCGCCGGAGGAGTGGAAAGGACGCCGTGTGCTGCTCGACTTCGAGGGCATCATGCTCACGGGCGACGTCTGCCTCAACGGCAGCCGCATCGGAGGCACCGACTATGGCTATCTGGGCTTCGACATCGACATCAGCGACAAGCTGAGATACGGCACCGACAACGTAATCGAGGTAACGGCCGACACTGGGAAACCGGAGAACTCCCGATGGTACACCGGCGGTGGCCTCTACCGCGACGTCAACATCATACTGACCGACAGCGACAGATATTTCACCCGCCATCCGCTGCATATCACCACTCCGACGGCTGATGCAAGCCGCAGCGTGGTGGAAGTGCTCGGCGAAATAACCACACTTCCTGCTCAGGACAGCATCCGCGTGGGCATAGACATCCATTCGCCGGAGGGAGAGACGGTGTATTCGCGGATCCGCAACCACTGGAACAACCGCAGGCAGCACACCCGCGAGTTCCGGCTCGACAGCATCACGCTCACCGCGGCAGAGCTATGGGACTGCGACAAGCCGGCTCTCTACACACTCACGGCCACCCTCTACCGCCCCGACGGCAGCGTGGCCGACCGGGTGACGGAGCGCTTCGGCATCCGCACCGTGGAGTTCTCTCCCGAATTCGGGATGAAGCTCAACGGGAAGAAAGTGCTGCTCAAGGGCATAGCCAACCACCATACCCTCGGCGCCCTCGGCGCGGCCGCCTATCCCCGCGCCATCGAGAAGCGGATAAAGCTGCTCAAGGATTTCGGCTTCAACCACATCCGCACCTCCCACAATCCCTATAGCGAGTCATTTCTCGACCTATGCGACGAATACGGCATACTGGTGGTGGACGAGCTATATGACAAATGGCTCACACAGTATGCCGGAGGACGGCGCGACTGGAGCGGGCTCTGGCAGCACGACGTGCCGGAATGGGTGAGGCGCGACCGCAACCATCCGTCGGTGGTGATGTGGAGCCTCGGCAACGAGCTCCAGCTCATTCCCGATCTGCCATACAACGACTGGGGAGTGACACCCTACCGCCTGCAGAAGGATCTGCTAAGGCGCTACGACACCACAAGGCCCACGACAGTGGCCATGCATCCACGCGGCCGCGACGAGCTCACCGACTCGCTGCCGGCACCGCTGGCACTCGCCACCGACATCGCCTCCTACAACTACCGCTATATGTATTTCCCGGGCGACTCACGCCGCTTTCCCAGGATGATGTTCTATCAGAGCGAGGCGAGCGCGGCCGGCATGGGACCCAACTACTACGAGATGGACCTCGACAGAGTGATCGGACTCGCATACTGGGGAATGATCGACTACCTCGGGGAATCGAACGGATGGCCGTCGAAGGGATGGAGTCAGGGAGTGTTCGACATCTCGCTGCGCCCGAAACCGCAGGCATATTTCCTGAAGAGCATCTTCAAGCCCGAGGAGCCGCTGGTGGCCATAGGAGTGATAGGAGGGAGCGACAGCACGGTGTGGAACGATGTGAAAGTAGGCACCACGCGGCTCGATTCCCGGTGGGACGGCGTGCCGGGCAGCAAGGTGGCGCTCTACACCTTCACCAACGCCGACGAGGTGGAGCTCATCGTCAACGGCACCAGTCTCGGGCGCCGCAAAAACGACCGGAGCAATGCCAAGGCCCGCAACCGGATACTCTGGGAAGACATCGAATACACACCCGGCTACATCGAGGCGCGGGGCTACAACGACGCCTCCGGCAAAGCTGTGGCCACCCAGCGACTGGAGACGCCGGGCCAAGGCATAAGGCTCACCCTTACGGGCGACAATCCGGCGTGGAAGGCCGACGGGATCGACCTGCTCCATGTGGATGTGGCGGCCGTAGACAGCGAGGGACGCACGGAACATCGCGCCGGGATGCCGGTGAGGTTCGAGGTCAGTGGTCCGGCCGACATAGTGGGCGTGATCAACGGAGACATCCGCTCCGGCGAATTGACCGTGGGCGACACCCGCAGCCTCTACAATGGTGAGTGCAGCGTAATCCTCCGTTCCCGCAGGGAGCCGGGCCTCGTGACAATCAAAGCCATCGCCGACGGCCTCTCCCCCGCCGAGACATCCATCCAACTCCACTGACCACATATCGGCCTATAATCTCGTGCATGACAGCAACTGCGTCTTCCTGTCGCGGCCGCGGCGCTTCGGCAAGAGCCTGCTTCTCTCCACGATCCAGGCCTATTTCGAGGGGAAGAGGGAGCTTTTCAAGGGTCTCGCCATGGAGAGGCTGGAGACCAAGTGGCCCGTGCATCCGGTGCTGATGCTCAGTCTCGCCACTTATCATGCGACGGATGAGGGCAATCTGGAGGAAATACTCGACACTCAGTTCCGCGAATGGGAGAATCTCTATGATGTCAAGCCGGAAACCGTGGGCCTGTCGATGCGCTTCCGCAACATCATCAAGGCAGCCCATGACTCGACCGGCCAGACGGTAGTGATCCTCGTCGACGAGTATGAGCTACTCTACAATTTCAGGCAGGGGATTTCCGACCTGGCCCAAAAAGCAATACCGGTTATGAAGAGACTGTCGAGGGCAGGACTCTTTCGGCAAGCGATATCCTCAACGACAACCCGACCGCGCTCCTTTACCAGACCGGCTACCTGACCATCAAGGCCTATGAGGAGCCCGACCGCTACCGGCCCGGCATTCCCAACCTCGAAGTGCGGAAGGGCCTTTTCGAGAACCTTGCCGTGCATTATCTCGAAAAGACCGATGCCGACATATACAGCAACGTATATGAGGTGAGGAAGCTGCTTGAGGAGCGGAGGGTCGACGAGGCGATGGAGCGCCTGCGGACGTTCATGGCCGGCATACCGTATGAGTTCGCCGAGAACGCCGTGGAGCTGCTCTACGAGAACAACCTCTTCATCATCTTCGTGCTGGTGGGAGTGGACGCCCGTCCGGAGTGGCACACCTCGCAGGGGCGCATCGACCTGCTGCTGAGGATGCGCAACTACATCTACGTGATGGAGCTGAAGCGAGACGGCACCCCGGAGGAGGCGCTGGAGCAAATCAGGAAGAAGGACTACAAGCGCCAGTTCCTTGGCGATCCGCGCCCCGTGGTGGAGCTCGGCATCACCTTCAGCACCGAGACCCGCAACATCACCGCCTGGAAAACCGCCGAATAACAAGCAGATAAGCCGAATAACAAGTCAGCGGTCAGACGAGGCCGTGCATGATGCCGTAGACGGCGAGGGCGCTCGAGCTGTGGAGGTCGAGCTTGGCGCAGATGTTGCGGCGATGGGTCGCCACGGTGTGGACAGAGAGGAACAGCTTGTCGGCTATCTCCTTGTTGCTGAGGCCACGCGCCACGTTGGCCACAATCTCACGCTCACGGGCCGTGAGCTGCACGTCGCCGTTGTCGCTGAGTGAGGTGCGGGCCACCTCATCCTTGGTGGAGGCGCCGGAATCCATCAGATGCCTCACAGCGGGCACGAACAAGGCATCTTCCAGACGGCAATGGGTGGAGAGATCACGCTCTGACGTCACGATATCGAAGAGCAGCGTGTTCATCATGTCTACCCTACCCTTCTCAGCGGTGAAGTGGCACACGAGAAGGTTCTTGAGCTCGGCGAGCTTGCCGTGGATCGGAGTGTGCGACTTGCCGAACTCGTCGATGTTGAAATCCACCATCGGCGTCTTACCGTCGAGCAAAGAATAGACATAGGCAAACACCACCTCGTCCTCGAAATTCATGTGGCGCCGGATCTCGGCTATATACTCGTCGAAAAATTTCATCAGGGCCAGCGAGAGACGCGCTCCGGCCGAGGGACTGATGGCCTGGAGCATAAGCTGGCGCATCCTCGGAGCCACATAATTCAGGAAATAGTCGTGGGCGTTGCTGAGATAGCTGATGAGCTGCACGATGTCGACACCGGCGGTCGACGCCGGAAATCCGGAGATGAAATTGGCCACGGCGAGAAACGTGGGCACATGCACTCCGGCGGAGGCGCAGACCTCTGCCACAGTGGCCTCGCCGAAGCCCAGCGAGATGCCGAAGCGCGTGAGCACTGCCAGCAGCATGGGGTTGTCGGCGATCAACGCCCTCATCTGCCATTGAGGAGTGTAGGGTGTCTTCACGACACCCGAGATATTGTCTTTGTCCATGGGTCATGAATCGGGGCCTGCCTTATGCCCCCTTTTACGCCCGCAAAATTAAGAAAAAAAACGCTAAGCCGAAATACCCTCCAGAGGGGATTGCGGGAGAGACGGAATCATAGTAATTTTGCAATGTAGTCAAGACAGACCACACGCCCCCTTCCCATACGTAAGCCATAATATACCGGGGGCGGAAGCAGTTAGGTTCCATCCGATGAGGTATGATCCGGTCCTTATGAAGTATGACAGTAGAAAAAGACGCCCCGGGAGACATTTCTCCAAGGCGTCTTTTTCATAAAGAGACATGAAATCACAGGCGGCAGGAAAACAAGCGGGCCGGGCGCACGTTGAAATAATATGGAACAGATCAAAGCTGTATTTTTCGATATCGACGGCACGCTGGTGCCCATAGGAGCCGGCGGAGTGCCTGCCGACACGAGGGCCGCGATAGAGGCCGTGAGGAGCAAGGGGGTGAAGGTGTTTGTCTGCACCGGACGCCATATCGTATGGGTCGACAATCTGGGAGACATGGAGTTTGACGGCTACGTCACCGTCAACGGGGGCATGTGCCTGCTCGGCGACAGGAAGACGTGCATCTACCGCCACAACATCGACCCCGGCGACATAAAGCGCCTGGCGTCTCTGTCGCGCGACTGCGAGACGCCGGTGGCCGTGGTGCCTGCCGACGGCGAGATCTTCATCAACCGCATCGACGACAACGTGCGTCGGGTGGCGGGAGGGCTGAACGTAGACCATATACCCGAGGCCGACATCACGACAGCCGTCGGGAAGCCGGTGGTGCAGCTGATGGTGTTCGGCACGGAGAGCGAGCGCCAGCGCAGCGGCATCTTCAACCATGCTCTGCTCCACTGCCGCGACATCAGCTGGAGTCCATGGTTTTGCGACGTGATACCCGCCGACAGCGACAAGAGCAAGGGAATCGACCGGATGGCAGCGCATTTCGGCTTCAGCCCTGAAGAGGCAATGGCTTTCGGCGACGGCGGCAACGACATCGGGATGCTGCGCCATGTGGGCATAGGAGTGGCTATGGGCAACGCCCGCAAAGCCGTGAAGGAGGCCGCCGACTATGTGACCACAGCCGACGACGCCGGCGGCATAGCCGGCGCCTTCAGGCATTTCGGTCTTCTATAGGCTCCCCGCAATCAGAGACTGGAAAGCAGGGTTCAGTCCTCTATCTTTCTGACGATACGCAATCTGTCGCCGGAAAGGTCGACCTCAAACAACGCGGGGCGGCGGATGTAATGGCCGTTGACATCCTTGTGGCTATGGAGCGAGAGGAGGTCACGGCCGTTGAAATCGCGGAATATCATGCCGTGGCCGTAGTCGGGCGGAGTGATCGGGTCGCTCTCCTGCACCCACGGCCCCTTGATGGAGCCGCTTTCCGAATACGCCACGCCCATGGTGTAGACGTTATAGATCCATGAAGTCCATATCATGCCGAGGCGTCCTGTCGCGGTGCGGAAGAGCCATGGGCCGTCGGTGACGCGGTTTGGCACGGTGGCGCCGTTGATTTTCTCGCGGCTCCAGGGCGAGGCCGAGGCTTTGAACAGGATGAAGGGCTCGCCAGCCGGAGCCGACAGGTCGGCGGTGAGGGGTATTGCCTCCATAGTGCCGTCGTCATTGTAAAGCCATTCTCCGCAAAACACCATATAGGGTGTGCCGTCGGGCTCCACCCAGAAGGTGCCGTCGAGTGTGGGACGGTCGGCCGGAAGATAGTCGGCCTTTCCTACGGGCTTATAAGGGCCCTCGGGAGTGTCGGCGACGAGGACATGCGAGGCCCGGCGCGGTATGCGGCCGTTGTGGTTGCGGGCAATCTCTATGGAGTCGTTGGTGAAAGTGGCGAAATAATAATACTTGCCGTTGTATGGATGGATCTCGGCGGCCCAGACAGCCGGACGCGGTCCCATCCATGATGACGTGTCGGGAGCTATCACATCGTAAGGACCGCTCCATGTCTTGAGGTCGGAGCTTTTCCAGAGGTGGCCGCCGGTGCCTGTCATGTAGTAGGTATGGGTGGCGGCGTCGGCGAGCACGCATGGATCGCTGAGGATTATGGAATCGCGGGGCACGTCGTGGCGCGGAGCGCCGTAGGCAACCGCCGATGCGAGCAGCATCACGGCGGATATCAGCAGGTTTCTTGTCATATACAGGTTTCTTGTCATATACAGGTTTCTTGTCATATACAGGTTTCTTATCATATACAGGTGTTTTTTATACATTCGTTACCCGGCAGAGCGAGGAAGAGACATAGTCTTCCCACAATGCCGGAGATGCCGTCAGGGCACATCCCATCAATGAAGATGCGCTGCGTGGCTATGCCGCTCTCCTCCTCCGTGTCGTCAGGAAAAGCCGGCGGGTCGGAAGGGCAACGTGTTTTCCTCCGGGATATCATCATCATGCGCGACCTGTAGCCGGAGGCATCGGGAAGGCGGCGGCGCCGCCTGATCCACAGACGCCTGATCAACGTGGCCACGGAGCACCCGGAGGTATTATCGACAACGACGTCGACATCCCTCCATGCATCGGCCAGAGAGAGGAACGCCGTTTCGACAGAGGAAGGGTCGGAGACATCAACGCGATGGAAGCGGAATCCCTCGTCGTGGGCCAGACGCGCCCCCTCCCCGGCGTCATCGAAGAAGAGGGCCACACGGCATCCGGCCTTGAGAAAGGACCGGGCCACAGCGAGCCCTGTGTCGTCGATGCCGGCAACGGCCACGCGTCTGGGAGGGAACGGCACTGAAAAGATTCCCTTGCGTGGAGAGGAGGCCGCCAGAGGACGGCCCGAAAGGCGGCCGCCGCGGAGATCGTCCATTTTGCGTTCAAGATAATTGTCGGCCATAGCGGGAGATTATTTACCGAGATACACCTTCCGGAGCCTGGAGATGAAGAGAGGCCAGGCGAGAGTGGAGTTGAAACGTTGCGCGGCGGCGGCTCCCATGCGGGCGCGGAGGGCTGAATCGAGCGCGAGATGACGCATGGCGTCGGCGAGAGCCGCGGCATTAAGGGGAGGCACGATAAACGCCTCGCGCCCGTCGGTGAGATATTCGAGCTGAGCGCCGCTGGAGGTAGTGACCTGCGGGCGCCCGCAAGCCATGTATTCTATGTTGGCGAGCCCGAAAGCCTCCTCCCTCACGGTGGGGAGCACTCCGAAATGGCAGGCTCCCATCAGCTCCATCGGCTGGTCGGTGTGGCGGTGCCAGTCGATCTTATGCATCACGCCGCGTGCCTGGGCGCGTCGCCGCAGCGCGTCGGAATAGTCGGGCTTGCCGCCACCCACAATCTTCAGACGGATCCTGTCGTCCTTGAGTATCGACATGGCGTCGATGAGGGTCTCGAGTCCCTTCCCCGGCTCCAGGGCTCCGTGAAACATCGCGGTGACGATGCCGCGGGGAGGCTCCGGGAGGATGTCGGCGCGCTCCACGAGGAGGCTGTTGGCGAGAATCACGGTTCGCTCCTCATCGAAGGGGAGCCGGCGTGAATGCCATGTGGAGATGAAGCGAGAATAGGCGAGGCGCGAGAGGAAGACCTGGGCGTCGAGATTGCGGTAGATGCGGCGCAGCAGCCACGAGTTGAGGGCCTTGCGCGCGTTATGGCGCGTAGAGACCACCCTGACGTCGGGGCGTCGGGCTATCTTGCGTGCCAGCAGGGCGGTGAAGGCGTCGCGGTAATGGTGGACGTGGACAATGGTGTCTTCCTCCGGACACTGCCTGAGCAGCGAGGCTATGGAGAGGGCGCTTGAGGGGTCGAAGACGCCGCGCAGAGGGGCATGCAGCAGAGTGACGCCGTGCTCGCTGAAAAGGGGGTCGACGCCACGGGCGTCGCGCGTCACGGCATAGACCTTCCATCCCTCGCCGATGAAATGGCGGCAGATGTCGAGAGCGTAGCGCTCCTTGCCGGTCCATCGGTTGGACGACACGAGATGTATCAGGGCCTTACGGTGTCGCATGCCAGGGAAGCGGATTCAGGTGTAAAGGCGTCTCAGTTAGTGGCAAGCAACACGCTGATGTCCACACTCGGCATGCCGAGATAGGCGCCCACAAGCTTGTCGACGAGAGTGCCTCCGTAGGTCACGACGCCACACTGCACACCCTGGGTGGATGCCACCATCTCCTTGAAGCCCCCCTTGATCAGCAGCTCGTTGAAGAAATTGACGAGCACATTGCTCAAGGCCATGGCCACCGTGCGCGGCACGGATATGGAGGGGTGGGTCTCCTCGAAGCTCAGGATATATACGTTGTCCTTGAGCGCCGGCGAGAGATTCTTGGGAAACTCGAAGGTGCGGGTGCAGGTGCCGAGAAGTATGACATCGGCAGTCTTCACCTTATTATAGAGCACCTTGGGATGTATGGCCACGCAGTTGAGCTGGTCGCCGCAATACTGTTTAGCCACCTGGAGGGCGGATATGTCGTTGTTCATGAGCGTGACGGAAGCGCCGACGGCCATGGCTGCCTTGGCTGCCGCGCAGACATCGCTGCCGTCGCCGATGATGAGCACCTCGCAGGGATTGATGCCCGCCACGCCGGCCATCAGTACGCCTTTGCCCCCTCCGGAATAGGAAAGGGCCTCCTGGGCATACATGATCGCGCCGCGCCCGTCGATCTCGTCGAGGATATTGGCGAATACAGGCTCGTCGTTGTAGCTGTACATATTGTCGAAGCATCCGGCAGTGATCCTGTGGGTCTGCAGGGCCTTGATCACCTCGGGCTCGAAAAGGGAGGTGTCCATCATGCAGAGCATCACGCCTCCGGGATTCATGCGTGCTATGTCCTTGGCGGGGAGAGGTCTGAACGACAGCACGATGTCAGAGCGGAGCACCTCCTCGCGGCTCACCACGGATACTCCGAAGCCGGTGTAGTCGGCGTCGGTGAACGATATGTCAATGGCCGCGCCGCTCTCGATGCATATATCGAAGCCGCCGCTGCAAAGCATGCCGCATCCTTCGGGAGTGAGCAGCATGCGCGTCTCGTCGGAGTCGGGATTATTGCCCGCGATGCCGATCCTTGGCCTGCGGGCTCCACCCTCCACAGGCTTCGGCTCCTCGAGCGTAGCGCTGTCGCACGAATTATTCTTCTGTGTCATGATGTAATAGATTTTATAGTGGCGGCCAAAGTATATGCTGCCCGGTTATTAATTCCCAAAAGTAGCAAATAGCCCGCTACTATGCAAATAAATCTTTGAATTCCGTCAGAAAATCATCAATAGTGGCCGAAATCTGGCTGCGGTTTTCCAATCTGTCGCCATTGAAACGGATGGAGGCGCGGCTGTAGAAGGGCTCTCTGGCGCGGAGTCCCTCGTCGATGGCTACGGCCACCTGGTCATCCGTCTTGCCGGCGAGGAGCGGCCTGCGCTGGCGCCCGCGCAGCAGCCTCTCAAGGAGACGGCGGCGCGAAGCCTGAAGCCACACCACAGTGCCGCGGCCGAGCATATAGTCGATGTTGGAGCCGAAGCAGGGCGTGCCGCCACCGCAGGCCACCACCACGCCGGGAAATTCCCCGACCTCGCGGAGCATTGCGCTCTCCATGCGGCGGAAACCGCTCTCGCCGTGGCCGGCGAAAATCTCCGGGATGCTTGCCCGGAAACGCTGGCTGATATAGAAATCAAGGTCGATGAAGTCGCGGCCGGTGGCCTTGGCGAGGGCGCGTCCGAAAGTGGTCTTGCCGCACCCCATGTAGCCGATGAGGAAGATGGGAGGTATGTCGGGTGTCATTTGCTTTTGGGTTGTGGGTGGCGCAGCATGCGCAGGGTCTCATAGGAGAGGGCATGGCGTCGGGCGGAAGGAAGTGAGTTGTAGTATGTGCGGTAGGCGTCAAGACGCCTCCGGAGAGTGGTCTCCAGTGTATCGGCCTTCAGGGCTGCTTGACGGAAGCCGGTGGCATCGGCGAGGTCGCGAAGCAGCGATATGTATTCATGCCCCTCGTAATAGAGGGAGTCGCCTGCCGGGGAATACATAAAGGGAATTGCGGAGGCCGGGAACACGGAGTCGACTGCCAGAGCCACACGTAGCGCGCCTCCGGCGTCGCCGACGGCGAGCATGCGGCGCGCCTGGCGTATCATCGCCGAGCGCTGGCAGCGCAGCTGGGTGGCGGTGGTGGGGTCGGGATACGGCACGTATCGGCCGGCATTCCTCGAGAATCCGCCACCGCGTAGCGCCAGCGCACTCCTGACGTCGAGGTCGCGCATCGCGGCGGTGTCGCCCCCGGGGAGGTAGACCCTGCCGAAAAGCGTCGGCCTCACGGCAGCCTCCATCCAGCCGTAGAAACGTCGCCTCACAGAAGAGTCGAACACCACGGGACGGCGTCGGCCCTCAGCATTGGCCCCCACTATGTCGATGACGGCGAGCTGCTGCCATTGCAGCCGGCGGCTCCCGCCGTCGGCTATCGCCTGCGCCGGCGAGACAGCGGCTGTAGAACCGCCTACCGGAAGAAGCGCCACGCTGCGGCGCAGACGGGGAGAGGAGACAGTGTCGGCGAAAAGCTCGCGCAAGGCGTCGGCAAGCATTAGGGTGTCGCCATCGGAGACATACGATGCCGGGACAAGCTGATAGGCGCCGTAGGCTATCTGTCCCGGCGTGGCCATCGATTCAAGACCCGGCGCCCCTCTCTGAGGCTGCATCAGGGATATGCGGTAGGCCGGGAGGGCCAGATAGCTGATATTCACCACCGTGACATCGGGGCGGACTCCGAGGGTCTCGTGGGCATACCATATGGGGAAAGTATGGTTGTCGCCGTCGACAAAGAGTATGGCGCCATGAGGGAGTGAGTTGAGGAGATTTGAAGAGAAATCCTCCACGGCGCATCGTCCGGAGCGGTCGTGGTCGTCAAGATTCACGGCGAGCATCATGGCCGGGACACCACACGCAAGCACAGCTCCCAGCGACATGGCCACACGGGCGCCATTTCCCGACGACATCCTGACATATCGCCGGCATAGACGCGCCACCCAGAGCGAAACGAAGTATATGCCGAAGGCCACC
The DNA here is from genome assembly GCA_947626355.1 of uncultured Muribaculaceae bacterium. Taxonomy (GTDB): domain Bacteria; phylum Bacteroidota; class Bacteroidia; order Bacteroidales; family Muribaculaceae; genus Lepagella. The sequence continues at coordinate 40,671 of CANQRV010000004.1, read as the reverse complement.
CAGATGCAGAATGCCATGTAGGAGCCGAGAAAGGAATAATCCCTCTCGCGTGGCTCGCCCGGAGTCTGGTTGACATAAAAAGCGATAGCCGGTCCGGTGAGTATGAACAGCGTGAGCACCACCATGCATACACGTCGCCCGGCACGCCCCGACACTCCCAGCGCCACCGCGCCACACACTCCAAGGAGGAAAGGGATGAGGAAATAGACATTGCGCCCGGCATTGTCGCGTCCCATCTCTGGAGGCAGGGCATCCTCCGCGCCGAGCATCGCATTGTCAACGGCAGGGAGACCGGTTATGAAATTGCCGTGGTCGATCTCTCCTGTGGAAGGGAGGTCGTTCTGGCGCCCGGCGAAGTTCCACATCAGATAGCGGAAATACATATATCCGAGCTGATATGAGAAAAGGTAGCGGAAGTTCTGGAGATATGTGGGACGGCGCGAGGCCACTTTTTCCCTCCGGCCCCCGCGGGCAAGACGCCCCACGAAATCGCCGGCGCTGTCGACGGCAAACGAGGCCTCCACCTCCTCCATATTGTCAAGGGTCATTCCTGCCCACGCCTGGTAGGCCTCCAGATGTGCGGGTTTCGACGAAGTGATGCGCGGCAGCCACATCTCGGTCTCCGGGGCATAGCGGTAGGAGAAATCATAATCGGCCACCACATAACCGTGCCCCCGGGAGATGACCGAGGCGTTGCCGGCGGAGTCGGCGGCGGTGAGGAATTTGGTGCGCGGCGCGACCTTCGCGCCCGGCAAAGCGCGCACCATGCGTGGATGCCGCTTCTCAAGGGCGTATCGCGTGTAGTCGGCGGTCGTGTCGGCGGAGAGGAGCCGCTCCTCGCGCAGCGGCTCGCTGAAGGGTGTGGGTCCACGCAGTATCGGCTTAGAGCCATATTGCTCACGCGCCACGTAGGCGGCGAGGCTGAAGATGTCGGAGGGGTCTCCCTCGTTCATCGGCGGGGAGGCCGCAGCGCGTATCAGCGTCACTCCATAGACGCCGATGCCGAGCGTCATCATGCCTGCCATCCACAGCGTCATGCAGAGGCGCCGGCATCCCCGAAGGAATGCGAGCCATTGGAGCAGGATGAAGAGCGCTATGAGCAGCAGGCAGAAAGCCACGACTCCGGAATAATAGGGCAGCCCGAGGATGTTGACACACAACAGCTCCATAACCCCCGCGAGCCGGAAGAGGCCCGGCATCACCAGACCAAGGATCAGGGCGATGGCAATGAACGCCCCCGCCAGGGCCATGACCACGCCTCCGGGCGACCGACGGTCGCCGCGCCGGGTATAGACATATATGAGCGCCAGGGCCGGGATGACCAGAAGGTTGAGCAGATGGACACCGATGGAGAGCCCCGTGAGATAGGCGATAAGAATCAGCAGCCGGCTTCGCGCAGGTCCGGGCGACGCCTCCCGCCACCGGATCATGAGCCAGACGCACAGCGCCGTGAGGAGCAGCGACATGGCATAGACCTCGGCCTCCACAGCGGAAAACCACACGGAGTCGCACCAGGCAAACGACATCGCGCCACCGAAAGCGGCCAGGGCTCCCAGCATCACCCGCCGGCGCGACGCGGCCACGCCGGGCAGCTGTCTCGCCGCATAGAATGTGATCCGGAACAGGAGCATGACGGCAAGGGCCGTCATCAGTCCGCTGGCGGCATTGATCAGCAGGGCCTCCCTTCCGGGGGGCGCAAGCATGGTGGCGACCCGCATGGCCAGCGACCAGAACGGATTGCCGGGAGGATGGCCGATCTGGAGCGAGGCGGCGGTGACCACGTATTCCGGACAGTCCCAGTATGACGCGCCGCGCTCCATAGTGAGCCAGTAGACCACCAGGGCACATATCAGCGTGGCCCACGAGCCGAAGCGCGTGAGGGTGCGCGTCAAAACGGGTATAGACGATGTGCCGATCATAATACAGGCTTCAAAATTACAAAAAATGTATGAAACAGTAAAAAAAGGAAGAAGGCTTGTCTCACCGACACGCCTTCACTCACGCTCATTAATTCTTTACAATGATATTGATCAAATAACTATTAACATCATTCAGCTTATTATCAACATAAAGCATTTCGCAATCCTACGCTTTCACAAGCGGGGTGATATCGGTAAATAATGGTTAATAAAGCCTTGAACGCGTAAAACAGGCGCCGCGATGGCGTCGGCTGCATTTACACGCTGCAAAATTAAGGAAAAGCAAAATAAATTCCAATATTAAATGCATCATAAGAAAAATATTCCATAAGAGAGCCGTATTCTGGGATAAAATTCCATTGCCTTTAAAATATAAGTAGCCACGCAGAAAAATAATCTTTCTGGCTGCAAGACGCCACCGCGCTTCGTCTTCCTGTGAGAAGACGGAGGGAGTGAAGCCGGTTAAGCCACAAAACAAGAGGGCGTCCTTATCCGTTATTTTTGTGAGATTTTGTGGTTAGCGGCAAAATAAGTAATTTTGCATTATCAACCACATCCACATGGAAAATGGAAATTGAAAACGGCAGAGACAAGAGCAGCAAGACGATAGAGGAAGCCACCTCCTCGGAGTATAAATACGGGTTTACCAGCGACATAGAGACCGACATAGTGCCGCCGGGGCTCAATGAGGACGTGATACGCCTGATATCACGCACCAAAGGGGAGCCGGAATGGCTTCTCGAATTCCGCCTCAAGGCCTACCGCTACTGGCTGACCCTCCCCATGCCGCGCTGGGCCCACCTGCGCATCCCCGACATAGACTTCCAGGCCATCAGCTACTACGCGGCCCCCAGGAAGAAGGAGCTTAAGAACAGCCTCGACGAGGTTGACCCGGAGCTGGTGAAGACCTTCAACAAGCTGGGAATCTCGCTTGAGGAGCAGAAGCAGCTTGCCGGGGTGGCCGTCGATGCCGTGATGGACTCCGTCAGCGTCAAGACCACCCACCGCGAGAAGCTCGCCGAGCTCGGGGTGATCTTCTGCTCCTTCTCGGAGGCGGTGAAGGATTATCCCGACCTGGTGAGGAAATACCTCGGCACGGTGGTGGGCTACCGCGACAATTTCTTCGCGGCGCTCAACAGCGCGGTCTTCTCCGACGGCTCGTTTGTGTATATTCCCAAAGGTGTGAGGTGTCCGATGGAGCTCAGCACGTATTTCCGCATCAACGCCTCCGGCACGGGGCAGTTCGAGCGGACGCTGATAGTGGCCGACGACGACGCCTTCGTGAGCTATCTGGAGGGGTGCACGGCGCCGATGCGCGACGAGAACCAGCTTCACGCCGCCATCGTGGAAATCATAGCCGAAGACCGCGCCGAGGTGAAATACAGCACCGTACAGAACTGGTATGCCGGCGACAGGGACGGCAAGGGAGGCATCTACAACTTCGTGACCAAACGCGGCCTCTGCCGCGGCCACCGCTCAAAGATATCGTGGACCCAGGTGGAGACCGGCTCGGCCATAACCTGGAAATATCCCTCGTGCGTGCTCAAGGGCGATGAGAGCGTGGGTGAGTTCTACTCGGTGGCAGTGACCAACAACTACCAGCAGGCCGACACGGGCACGAAGATGATACACCTCGGAAAAAACAGCCGCAGCACCATAGTGAGCAAAGGTATTTCCGCCGGGCAGTCGGAGAATTCCTACCGGGGTCTGGTGAGGGTGGCGCGCGACGCCTCGGGATGCCGCAACTTCACCCAGTGTGACTCCCTGCTGATGGGCGACCGCTGCGGCGCCCACACGTTCCCCTACATCGACGTGCAGAACTCCACGGCCACTCTCGAGCATGAGGCCACCACCTCGAAAATCAACGAAATGCAGCTGTTCTACTGCCGCCAGCGCGGCATCCCGGCCGAGGAGGCCGTGGCCCTCATCGTCAACGGCTACGCCAAGGAGGTGATGAACAAGCTCCCCATGGAGTTTGCCGTCGAGGCCCAGAAGCTGCTTCAGGTGACGCTGGAGGGCTCGGTGGGGTAACATCCATTCACTCAACAGCCAATGATAGAAAGAATAGTAATAATCGACAGCGTTGACCCCCAGACGTTTTATGGAGTCAACAATACGAACATCAGCCTTATCCGCAATCTCTTTCCCAAGCTGCGCATGGCGGCGCGGGGCAACGTGATAAAGGTGATAGGCGAAGACAACGAGACGGCCGAGTTCGAGCGCAAGGTCAAGGAGATAGAGCGCTACGCGGCCACCTACAACAAGCTCAGCGAAGACGTGATCATCGACATCGTAAAGGGAGAGCCTCCGAAGGCAGTCAACTCCGACGGAGTGATCATCTTCGGGCAGACGGGACGCCCGATCGCACCGCGCAACGCCAATCAGGCGAAGATGGTGAGGAGCTTCGCCGAAAACGACCTCACATTCGCGCTCGGCCCGGCCGGCACAGGAAAGACATATATCGCCATAGCCCTCGCCGTGGCCACGCTTAAAAACAAGGCCTGCAAGCGCATCATCCTGTCGCGCCCGGCCGTGGAGGCCGGTGAGAAGCTCGGCTTCCTGCCCGGCGACATGAAAGACAAGATCGACCCCTATCTGCGGCCGCTCTACGACGCGCTCGAAGACATGCTGCCGCAGGTGAAGCTCAAGGAATATATGGAGAGCGACACCATCCAGATCGCGCCGCTCGCCTTCATGCGCGGCCGCACTCTCAACGACGCCGTGATCATCCTCGACGAGGCCCAGAACACCACTATCCCCCAGATGAAGATGTTTCTGACGCGTCTCGGCGTCAACTCCAAGATGATAGTGACCGGCGACGCCACGCAGATCGACCTGCCGCGGGCCGTGCGCAGCGGACTGCTCCACGCTCTGGGGCTGCTGCGGCGCGTGCCCGGCATCGGGGTGATCGAATACGTGAAGAAAGACATAGTGCGCCATCCGCTCGTGCAGCGCATCGTCGACGCCTACGAGGCCGAGCCCCGCGACCCGGAGGCACCCGGCGAGGATGCCGTCACCAACGACCACAATGACCGAACAGATATATGAAACCAGGAGACACAGTGCGCTTCCTCAATGATGTGGGGGGAGGCGTAGTGACAAAAATCGAAGGAAAGATCGCCTACGTCGACGACAACGGGTTTGAGACGCCGATGCTCATCAAAGACCTTGTGGTGGTGCTTCCCGCCGGGCATGAGCCGAAGGCGCCGGGAGCCAAGATGTTTGACCAGTCGGCCTATGACGCCGGACGCGCCCCCGCCCCCTCGAAAGAGATAGTGAAGGAGCCCGAACCGGAGCCGGCCGCACCGGCCCCCGCACCGGAGACACAGCACGGCGACCGCCTCAGCGTGACGCTCGCCTTCGAGCCCACCGACCTCAGGAGGCTCGACAAATCGCAGTTTAACGCCGTGCTCGTCAACGACTCCAACTACACGCTGGCCTTCACGCTGCTGCGCCGCGCCGATCAGGAGCGCGCCTGGAGCGTGGTCTATGCCTCCACGGTGGAGCCCAACGAGCTGATGGATGTGGCAAGCTTCACCCACGAGACGCTCGGCACCATCGAGCGGGTGGCCATCCAGGCCGTGGCCTGGAAGCGCGACAAGCCGTTTGAGCTCAAGAGCCCCATCTGGATGACCAGGCGCCTCGACCTGACGAAGTTTCACAAGCTCCACTGCTTCCGTCCGGGAGTCTATTTCGACACGCCGGTACTGGAGATTCCCGTGATCACCGATGACGTGGCAGCCAATGGCCGGGAGCCGGCCCTTGAGGCGCTGCGCGAGATCTACGACGAGTCGCTGAGACAGTCGTCGGCCCCGAAGAAGGACACCGAGTCCCGCAAGGGCTTCGCGGCAGGGCGCCGGGAAGCCGCGCGCAAGACGGCCGACGAGGTGGTGGAGGTCGACCTCCACATCGGCGAGCTCACCGACACGCTGGCCGGAATGCAGCCCGTCGACATGCTCACCATGCAGCTCGACACCGTGAGGAAGACGATGCGCAGGTATGCCTCGCAGCCCGGTCGGAAGATAGTGTTTATCCACGGCAAGGGAGAAGGTGTGCTCCGCAAGGAGGTGCTCAAGCTGCTGGGACGCGAGTATCCGGAAGCCACCGTGCAGGACGCCTCATTCCGGGAATATGGCTTCGGCGCCACGCAGGTGACGGTGAGAAACCCTAAAGCGAAGTGACGATGGCCGACGTTTGGTGGACATATCCGGCGGAGGGCGAGTCGGGCCGCACAGTGATCGTGACGGGACGCGACGGCGTAGACAAGGAGCGCCTCAGCGGGAAATACCGCTACCGCATCAACGTGATATGGAACTACAACGCGCTGCCCGACGGACTCCCCGACGAAGTCGACTCGCGCCTCATGGAGGAGGCCACCGACGCCCTGCTGGCGGCCTTCCGCAAGGACAAGGTGGCGGTGATGACCGGCATCTACACCGGCGACGGCCGGCGCGACTGGGTGTTTTACTGCAAGAACCTGAAAATATTCTCCATCGTCTTCAACAAGGCCCTGGAGCCTCTCGACACGATGCCCCTCGTGGTGGAGGCCGAGGAAGACGAAGGCTGGGAGGAATATCTCCACATGCGCGACGAGACCTACATTCCCGACGCGGACTGAAAGCGTGGCCGACACGCTATGACGATTTTCTGATTTTACCATTATTAATTTACCAATCTGACAATCATGGGCGGTTTTTTTGGAGTGGCTGCAAGAAAGAGCTGTGTGGCCGACCTCTTCTATGGCACTGACTACAATTCCCATCTCGGCACGCGCCGCGGCGGCATGGCCACCTACGACGCGGAGACAGGGCAGTTTCAGCGCTCCATCCATAATCTGGAAAGCTCTTATTTCCGCACTAAGTTCGAGGGCGACCTCGACAAATTCAAGGGCGACTCGGGCATCGGCGTCATCTCCGACACCGACGCGCAACCCATCATCATCAACAGCCACCTCGGGCGATTCGCCATCGTGACCGTGGCCAAGATCAACAATATGGACGAGCTGGAGAACGAACTCCTCAGCCACAACATGCACTTCGCGGAGCTCAGCTCCGGACAGACCAACCAGACGGAGCTGATAGCGCTGCTGATCATCCAGGGAAGAAACTTCAAGGAGGGCATAGAGAACGTCTACAACAGAATCAAGGGCTCCTGCTCGATGCTCATCCTCACCGACGACGGCATCATAGCGGCACGCGACAAGTGGGGGCGCACCCCGATCGTCTTAGGCGCCAAAGAGGGTGCCTGGGCGGCCACCACAGAGTCGACGGCCTTCCCCAATCTCGACTACGAGGTGAAGAAATATCTCGGGCCCGGGGAGATCGTGAGGATACGCCCCGAAGGCATGGAGCAGATACGCGAGCCGGAGGAGAAGATGCAGGTCTGCGCTTTCCTCTGGGTCTACTACGGCTTCCCCACTTCCTGCTACGAGGGAAGAAACGTGGAGGAGATGCGCAACCAGTGCGGCTACGAGATGGGTCTCACCGATGATTCGGAGGTGGACTATGCCTGCGGCATCCCCGACTCGGGCATAGGCATGGCCATCGGCTATTCGCAAGGCAAGGGAATCCCCTACAGGCGTGCCATCTCTAAATACACCCCCACCTGGCCCCGCAGCTTCACGCCTCCCCGCCAGGAGCTCCGCGATCTGGTGGCGAAGATGAAGCTGATTCCCAACCGCGACGTGCTCCGCGGCAGCCGCGCGCTGCTCTGCGACGACTCCATAGTGCGGGGCACACAGCTTCGCGACAACGTCAAGGTGCTCTATGAAGACGGAGCAAAGGAGGTGCACATCCGTATCGCCTGCCCGCCGCTGATCTACAGCTGCCCGTTTGTCAATTTCTCGGCGTCGAAGAGCGACCTCGAGCTCATCACCCGACGCATCATAAAGGATTTCGAGGGCTCGCCCGACAGGAATCTGGAGAAATACGCCACCACAGGCTCGCCGGAATACGAGCGGCTGGTGGAGGAGATCCGCAAGCGTTTCGGACTGACGTCGCTGCGCTTCAACACCCTCGAGATCCTGGTGAAGGCCATCGGACTGCCGAAGTGCAGGATCTGCACCCACTGCTTCGACGGCTCCTCCTGCTTCTGAACCAATCCGGGTAAATATAATCAGCCCCGTGCGATGAGTCGCACGGGGCTGATTATATTTACCCGGGAAGCCGGCGCGGAAGATGGCTTCCGGGATTATTTCTTCATGGTGAAGTGGCGTGAGGCGAGACGGTAGCCGTCGCAGAACACCTCGACGGTGTAGTCGCCGGGGGTCAGCGTGGTGTTGACGTCCCAGTATACGCTGACGCTGATCTCGTCGTTGGCGTATTCCACAGTGCGGTGGGCCGTCGACTGCACGCTCTGGCCGTCGAGCTTGAAAGTGCCGCCGTTGCCGAGCAGCGACCCCTCCGGCGACAGGATACGGATGTGGAAGTCCTTCATGCCGGGCGAGGTGGTGTTGTTGGGGCTGACGATGAAGCTGACGCCGAGCTGGCGGGCCTTGGTGATGTTTTTCTCCACCTTCCCCTTCTTGTTGTAGGCATGGAAGGAGAGGCCCGTGATGTTGAGCTTCTTGGCGAGCTTGACGGTCTGAGTGAGCTGTTCGTTGTTGCGGGTGGCCACGGACACCTGGGTTGCGAGCTGCTCGTTGCGCTGGGTCACCTGCTGGATCTCCTGCTTGAGCCCCTCGTTCTCCTCGCCGAGACGCTTGATCTCCTCGAGATAATGCTTCACGATGCCCTTGAGGGTGGCGATCTCCCCTTCGAGCTTCTTGATCTTCGCGCGGTTGGCGTCGTTGCTGCGTTTCTCGGCCGAGAGCTCCTGAAGGAGTCCCTCCACCTTGAGGCGGGCCTCGTTGTACTGCTGCACGAGGGAGTCGTTTTTCAGATACACCTGCTGGTCTTCATACTGTGAGAAGTCGGCGTTGAGCTGGTTGAACTCGTTGGTGAGCAGCAGACGGTCGTTGGCCAGCAGAAGGCTGTCGGCCTGGGCACGGGCGTCGTTGACCTGCGCGGTGCGCGCTGAATTACTGATTATCAAGACGACAATCAGGGCGATAAGGGCTACGAGCACACCGGCTCCGCCATATACGATGATTTTCTGATTCTTATTCATAGATTCGGGTTATGGGTCATACGCCGGGCGTGACGATGCCGGGCGCCTAAATCAACCGCAAAGATAACAACAAATTCCTATATGGCAAAATCCTCTCACCTGACATCGCGGTCGAAATGAGGCATGTTCTCCGGGAGCACCATCGACAGCTCCACAAGACCGGCCACAGCACCGTCGCGGCGCCAGGGGGTCTGGAATATGAGCTTCTTCATGCCCCCCTTGGTGATGGTGTAGGCGTTGTCGGTGCCTTCGGCGAGCATACGCAGTATTTTCTCGCGGGCGTGGGCCGGATGATACTGGAGAAGGTCGTGGCCGATGATGTCGCCGTGGCGCGCAAAAGTGGCGCGCGAGCGGTCGTTCATGTAGAGGATGCGGCAGTCTGCGTCGCAGATGGTGACGGCGAGATCGATCTCATCGGCCCAATGGAGCAGCCCCTCCGGAACTTCATATTTCATAATCTGATGAAAGTGTGTATGAGACGTATGGGATATATACCTAAAAGGAAGCCGACGGCTTTCGGAGTGAAAGACGTCGGCTTGATAGCTTGGATTTTTGATCCTGCTGTTCGTTGGCGGGTCTGCTTATTTAGCAGCCTCGGCGGGAACCTCACCGGCAACGACTGTTGTGTCGCCAGCAACGGTTACGTCAGCTGTGGAGTCGTTAACGGCCTCAACGGCTACTGTATCGGTGATAACCTCTTCTGCCATCATGATAGAATCGGAATCAACAGCCTGCTCAGCATTCTTGTTGCCGCTGCAGCTTACCATAGCTACGCTGAAGAGAACAGCGAGTGACAAAACTAATTTTTTCATTTTTTTGGTTGGTTAAAATAATAAAACAATTTTTTGCTATCAAAAACGCTGCAAAGGTAAGCAACATTTTTTAACCGCCACACTTTTGAGCCAGGAAAATGAAAAAAACATGTCATATTTCACACTTCTTAACTTTCTTAACCTAAAATATGGACTATTTAACTAAACCTAGGCCATAGGAAACGCATTGCTTAGAGACGGACTTTTATATGAGTCTTAAGTTTTTTTATTAATTTTGCGTCACCATGCCGCTACAACGCGCTGCGGCGCCCTATCTACTCATGAATTTCAAGCACAACCGACGCCTCATTGTCTATCTCTGCGTGCTGGTGGCGCTGCTGCCGCTGGTGTGCTTCCGCGACGTCACGCCCGACAACGAGCTCCGCTATCTGAGCATAGCCGACGAGGCGCTCCGCCACAACCACGGGTTTGCTTTCTACTCCCACGGCGAGCCCTACGCCGACAAGCCTCCTCTTTATATATGGCTCGCCATGCTGGCCCGCTGGCTATTCGACGACGACGCCGGCCTCTTCCTGATGCTGTTTTCGGTGATTCCCGCCTTTGTCGTGGCCGAGGTGATGGACCGCTGGTCGCGGCCGGCTCTCAGCGAGGACTGCTCGGTGATGGCCACTCTGCTGCTGCTCTCGTGCGGGCTCTTCGCCGGAATGATGGCCTTCCTGAGGATGGACATGCTGATGACGATGTGGATAGTGCTGGCTCTCCGCTGCTTCTTCGTGCGCTGGCAGGACGCCCGCTCCCCCCATCCCACGGGATGCCGGGCCGAGAGTTGGTGGTTTCCGGTGTTCGTTTTTCTGGCGGTCTTCACCAAAGGGCCGCTCGGATTCCTCATCCCGCTCTTCTCCATCATCGTGTTTCTATGGCAGCGCCGAAGGCTTAAGTGGTTTTTCCTGTTCTTCGACTGGCGGGCATGGAGCGTGCTGGGAGGGCTCTGCGCCATATGGCTCGCATGCGTCTACGCGGAAGGGGGCCACGACTATCTTTATAACCTGACCGTACACCAGACCTTAGGACGCGCGGTGAACTCCTTTCACCACAACCGGCCGCCATTGTATTACCTCACCACCATGACCTACTCCCTGCTCCCCTGGACACTGCTCGCGGTGGGAGGCGTGGTGGCGGCGCTGACCCGCAAGGCGAGATGGCGCAGCCAGAAGGAGCTTTTCTTCCTGCTCACGTCGATCACCATAATCGTGCTCCTCTCCCTGATAGGGAGCAAGATGCAGGTCTATATGCTCCCGGCCTACCCTTTCCTGCTCTATCTGGCGGCGATTTACGTCTCGCGCTATAGGGCCACCCGATGGGTGAAAGCGGCGGTGGCGGTGCCGGCGACGCTACTGTGTGCCGGAGGGCTGGCGGTATGGTCGATAGTCAAGCTCGATGCCTTCCGGGCGTTCGACTGCTGGGAGGTCTATGCGGCGGGTTCCGTACTCGCTCTCGCTGCGGGAGGCGCCCTATGGCTCCTCTTCGGACGCCGCGACACCCCTATGGCCATCAACGTGACGGCCGGAGGGATATTCGCCGCCATCTTCATAGCCGGCTTCGCGGTGGCCGACCTCAATCCGCACACCAGCTACGGCCCGCTCGGCCGCGCGGCCTGCAACATAGCCACAAGCTATGACTGCGACGGATATTACGCATACCGCATCCATAGGGCCGAGAACATGGACGTCTATTTCCACAAAAGGGTCGGAATCATAGCCGACACGGTGGGCGCCCCCGTGAAGGCACTCCCCGAGCACGGCAGATGGGTGCTGATGACGCCGGCCGGCGCGATTCCGAATGATTCCGACACTTACCAGACGACAGTGGGACGATATGAGATCTATATCGTCGACAATCCGCCATGGATCTCCGCTGAAGACGAGTTCTTCCGTCGGCGCGCGCCATATATTCACTCAACATTTCCCTTCTTATGAACATCCCCGACAACAAGACCTCACGATACGGCCTCACAATAATAGTGCCGGTCTATAACGAGACCGACAACATGGAGGCGCTGGAGCGGCGTCTCGCCGATTACCTGCCGAAGGCGAAGATTCCAGCCTGTGTGCTGATGGTGGACGACGGCTCCGCCGACTCCAGCCTCAGCAGGATAAAGGAGATATGCGGCCGCCATCCCGACTTCTTCTATCTGGCCTTCGAGCGCAACGCCGGCCTCAGCGCCGCCATCAAGGCGGGAATCGATTACGCCCGGTCGCCCTGGACAGGATATATCGACGCCGACCTGCAGACCGACCCCGATGACTTCAACCTCCTCATCGACAACAGCGGGGAGGCCGACATTGTGCTCGGCATACGCGCTAACCGCAAGGACTCGGGCTTCAAGAAGCTTCAGTCGAAGATCGCCAACGGCTTCCGCCGCAGGATGACGGGCGACGGAGTGGCCGATACGGGATGCCCGCTGAAGATCATGCGCACGGAGATGGCTAAGAAGGTGCCGTTTTTCACAGGGATGCACCGCTTCCTGCCGGCTCTCTTCCTGCTTCAGGAGGGAAGGATCAGGCAGGTGCCTGTGCGCCACTACCCGAGAGTGGCTGGAGTGTCGAAATACAATCTCATGAACAGGCTCTGGTCGCCGTTTGTCGACTGTTTCGCCTATCGCTGGATGCGTAAGCGCTACATCAGATACGGGGTGGCCGAGAGCAACCTGGACGGGAGCGGGTCATGAGCATGCTGGTCTACGCGATAGGGTTTCTGGCGCAGGGATTCTTCTCGGCGAGGATGCTCGTGCAGTGGATCCTCTCGGAGAAGGCACGGAGAGTGCTCTCCCCCACCGTCTTCTGGATCTTGAGCATCATCGGCTCCTATCTGCTCTGCATCTACGGCTGGCTGCGCCACGACTTCGCGATAGTGCTCGGGCAGTTCATATCCTATTACATATATCTCTGGAACCTGAAAGAAAAAGGGGTATGGCAGCGGCTGCATGCGGTGCTGAAGGCGCTGCTGCTGCTCACGCCTGTGGCGGCCATCCTATGGGTGGCCGGCGACGCCTCGGCGTTCGTGGCCTCGTTTCTCCGCAATGAGGAAGTGCCGCTATGGCTGCTCCTCTTCGGCTCGGCCGGACAGGTGGTATTCACCCTGCGGTTCATATATCAATACATATATTCCCGCCGGGCAGGCCATTCGGCCCTTCCGGCGGGATTCTGGATTCTCAGTCTCGTTGGTTCGATGTCTATAGTGAGCTACGGCATCCTGCGCTCGGACCCCGTGCTGATTGTGGGCCAGTCGGTCGGACTTGTGGCTTATTCACGCAATCTCTGGATCGGCTACCGCTCGGCGCGTAGCCGAAAGGTCAGCGGTTGACGTAGATATCGCCGCTCCCCTGCTCGGAAACGCTGAGGTTTCCGGTCGTCAGGCCGCGTGCCTCCACGTCGCCGCTTCCCTGGGTCAGCAGGTCAGCGCTGTCGCATCTTCCGCCTACGGAGATGTCGCCGCTCCCCTGCGACATGGCTTTCAAGGCCGGCGTGTCGATTCTCTTGACCTCAATGTCGCCGCTCCCCTGGGTGGTGAGGCCGGCCGACTTGCGGCATGACGCTCCACCGACCTCAATGTCGCCGCTTCCCTGGGTCAGGGCCGAGAGAGAGGTGCAGCTCAGCGTCCGCAGGTCGATGTCGCCGCTCCCCTGCGTCAGCAGGGAGAGGTCGTGGCTAAGCGAGAGTTCCCCCTTGCACACGATGTCGCCGCTCCCCTGGGTGCAGAATTCCTTTATGTCGGGAGAGGAGACGTAGGCCACTATCCGGCAGTCGCCGGTGATAGAGACATTATCGGTGAATTCGACCGTCAGGGTGCCACCCTTTACCTTCACCTCTATATAGGGCATCACATTGGCAGGTGCAGAGACCTTTACGCTTCTGGCTCCCTGAGCATACATGATGTCGATGCTCGATCTCGTAGTCACGCCGCTGAAATCAGACGTTGAAAACGTCTTCTCAGTAGAGCGCCCCGAACACTTGATGCTTTTAGCATTGGCGTTGATTGTCACACATGAGGCGCAGGCAGCTCCGAGAAGGAGTGCCGCGCCGTAGATTGCTGTCTTTATCGTCATAGTAGAAAACTGTTTTACTATAAGACGCACATAACGCGGGAATGTGACAGCCCCATGATAAAAAAATGGCGCCTCCCGCAAGGGAAGCGCCGATGATTCTACTATTTCAATAAGTTGTCTGCTTCACAGTCAGAGATTTGTGTGATAGATCTCTGAGGCGGCCGTGAAATACCACGAGGCCACTTTTTTAAACCAATTTTTCATAACAGTAGTATCTATTTAGTTAAACATACCGGGCGCCAAAGCGCCTGTTGGAATAAAATTCTACAGAAAACGACTGCAAAATTACAAATTTATTGTCTTCAAACAATGTTTTACAACATATAAACGCGCCTCACCGCGAAAAAGTTCGTCAGCACGAACCCGAAGAGACCGGGACGCAAATTTTTTTCAAAATTTTCCGAGAAATATTTGGTGGAATAAAAAAAAGGCATTAACTTTGCACTCGCAAAAGCGCCTGAGCAGCGAGCGAGCTAATGAGCAGACGGCGCGAAGCATGGGGTGCTATAGCTCAGTTGGTAGAGCAAAGGACTGAAAATCCTTGTGTCACTGGTTCGATTCCCGTTGGCACCACCAAGCAGAACTCGCTGAAATTCAACTAAAAAAGTCGAATTTCAGCGTTGTTTTTCTCATCCTATCGATTGATTTTCGGTTAAAAAAAAGACCTCAATTGTCGCATTTTGACGCAATCTGTTGCTAATAGTCGCAGAAACCTGCAAGCGATTCTGCAAGCACTTTTGAGCGAATGAGGCGTGAGGCACTTAATTGATCGATGGCAAAAATTAAATTCGTCTTAGACACGAGAGTGTGGAAGAACGGCAGCAAAACAGTGATGCTGTCCTTTATCCACAAGGGATTCCGCAAACAAGCATCCCTCGGTATCAAGGTGCATCCTGAAAACTGGGATGCTAAGACATGCCTTGTAACCAAGCAAGAAAAAAACTACCGTCACATCAACCAGCGTCTGCAATTCCTCCGTTCATCCTCGGAAGGTGTTATACTACGTCACTACGGACTGAGCAGTGACGGGGCTACAATTTATGCCGACCTCGAAACTACCCTATTCCCAGAAAAGGCTGAAGAGAAACAACTGGAGGTGAAGGCGACCAATAGCCTCTTGGATGTAGCCAAACGTTGCACGGAGTTGAAGAAGCCGTCAACGCGACTGACCTATGAGCGCACTGTCAAGCACATTGAAACCTTTATAGGCAAAGGCAATACCAATGTCCTCGATGAAATCAACAAGGCTTGGCTCACTGCATTCGACAACTACCTTGCCGAAAGCAACCCCTCGGCCAATGCCCGTGCCCTGCACTTCCGTAATCTCCGTGCGGTGTTCAACTACGCTATCGACGAGGAACTGACGACGAACTATCCATTCCGCCGTTTCAAGATCAAAACAGTAAAGACCGACAAGAGAAGCCTGTCGGTGGAAACGTTGCGTCAGATTCTCAACTACCCCGTCGAGGATTGGCAGGTTACATACCGCGATATGTTCAAGCTGTCGTTCATGCTCATGGGCATAAACTTCGTCGACATGCTGAACCTGAAGCGTGAGGATATGCGCGAGGGGCGCATCGTGTTCAACCGTCACAAGACGACTCGCCTTTATTCCATGAAGGTTGTGCCGGAAGCGTTGGAGTTGATTGAAAAGTATGCAGGTGAAACTCACCTGCTCTCAATCATGGATAGCCGCAAGGACTATCTGCAATACATCCGTCAGACCAACAACGCCCTGCGCAAGATCGGTGACTGCGACCGAAAGGGACTTGGAGGCAAGAAAACCCACCATGCAATCTGTCCGGAGCTGTCAACCTACTGGGCACGCCACACCTGGGCCACGATTGCCGCCAGTCTCGACATTCCGAAAGAGACAATTGCAGCGGCACTCGGTCACGGCGGCAATACCGTCACCGACATCTACATCGACTTCGACCGACGCAAGGTGGATGAAGCCAACCGGAAGGTAATCGACTGGGTGCTCTACGGTAAGCTTGACGGTGAGACAAAGGTAAAGCCCGGCACTCCGGAGTTCTTCGGGCTGGAGCCGAAGGAGGCAATCAGACTCGGATTATGTTCTGAGGAATCCATGAAAGCGACAATCGAACCGAAGAAGAAGCGCGGCCGCCCCAGAAAGGCTGCTGTGCCAGTATAACCCATGCCGCATACATACTATAAGGATTAAAATTCCATACGCGAGGGAACAGACCCGAAACATCCCCTTTCCTGCCGTGTCGGTCGCAATGACTGGCATGGCATTTTTGTTTCCCTACAGTCTCAACCGTTATGGCATTATCTGCCGGGGATGACGGGCGCGGTAGTGGGCCACACCTTTTCTCCAGCCCCATGCTGTCAACCTGGAGAGCTGACGGTACAGAAAGCGGACAATGTAGATGGCAATCTGAATCGTCCATCGGGTGATGAAGAGTACAATCCGGAACAGCGTCAAGGCTATCCAGCAGATAATCTTGAAGAGCACACTGACGATGGTGGCATATATGACAATTAGAAGCTCGGGCATAATCGTAAATTTTATTGATTCCGAGGGTCTATCCCTCATGCAAAGATAATGAAAATCAGCGAATTAAACAAATTTTCAAGCCACTAATCCATCTAAAAATCAGGCGATTGCGTAATAATTTCGATATGATGAAACTCATCTTCGATGCCTTATTCAAACTTGCGAACAGCGGTATATCGAAGAATCCTACAATCCATCTATTCCCTGATGCCACCCATGACAAGCCACGGCTCATACCTTATAGCGCCATACGAAATAACTCACGTGGCTACGATGTCTGCAGCAACGTTGAACGCAATCTCGTTCATGTCACCAAGTTTGTAGCCATGGTACTTGTAGTGGTGTGCAATAACGAGCCTACGGGTGTAGCGTTGTGAGGTTATGATTCGTGTAATAAGCGACTATGCTCTTGACTAAATCGGTCATAACGCTACAAGCATTGTCACATGGCTCATAAAAGCATGAAACATAGGAGCGAGCCTCTTAATGTCATGCTCCATACTGCATGAAGCGAGGCTCATAGCAACATGCTGCATCGAGAACGACTGCATGGAGGCAGTCGGCACAGGTCATGAGTCACATCTTTACGAATCAGACCGCGTAAAGCCATGTATCACGCCGCGTAATGTAATGTCTCGTAAGACCATAATGGCATGGGTCATAATTCGTAATCATGTGAGAAAAGTGTTGTGCATTTCGTCCGGGGAGGCCGGAATCGGTAGATTTGCTCCTGAGAACCTTGTAGGCATATGCCACTTTCTACAGTTTTTGGGAAGCAAGTTGTGTTTTTCGCCGTACAAAATCCTGCCGGATTTTGCCCCCGAAAAACCACTTGCCGACCGCTGCGCGGCGGTGGAGGCTGACGCCTCTGTTTCGCCTCCGGCGAGAATCCGATGGATATGGCTACTGGAAACAATAATCTTTTACAACATGAACCGAAGAATCAGGAGAATCGAACTGCGCCTTACGGAAGCCGAGGCCGACTTCATCAAGAGAAAATCCCAAGGCTACCGCTCTGTCAGTCAGTACTTACGCAATGCCGTGGCTGAGTTTTCAGACACGGACGCCAGACGGAAACTGGAACTGATCAACGAGCTTGGTCAGTTCTATCGTGAGTATCACAACGAACTGTTCCACCTCTCTGCAAACTTAAATCAAGTGGTCAAGAGAGCCAACGAGCTTGCAGTCGCCGGCCTTCTATCCAAAGCCTATCTGGAGAAAACCGTCATTCCTGCGGTACAGAGTATCGAGGGCAAGGTTTCAGCCATCCGGAGCGCACTTCTTGACGTTACGAAGCAAGCCGTTACGCTGCGGAAGGGATAAAGTGATGACGGCACAAGCAATGGGACACAACGCCACGTTGTCCCGATCGTAACGATACGAGCAATCGAGCGCGAAGATTTAGGACTTGATTCACGTAAGTACGCAGTTTGATGAACGAGAGTATACTACTTGATGCACGAGGGTATGAAGCCTGACGCATGTAGCAAGCTGGCTAAGGCCATGCAGGATAATTACACAAGTCGTAACGCATGACGGCACAAATCAAGGAGCATGGCTTTGCAGGGCTTGATTCATTCCGGCACGAGGCATCGTTTGACGACCCGCGCCACATGATGCACGCCTTACGGCCCTTCGCTATATCCTATGAGCGGCGACACCCCATTATCCATGTCTCGTTTAGGTTACCTTCGTTAAGCATACTCGCTATATGCGTCGACTCTACGCGCTTTGCCACATAGAGTCATGAGCCGTGCTAAATTACAATTCCAGATTAAAACCTCTTTTTTCTGATTATGATAGCAACAATACTCCCCGGCGGCTCCAGTTTCCATGCCGTCCTTTACAACGAGCGCAAGGTTGCCAAAGGAACCGCCCGTCATATAGAGATAAAGAACTTCGGCATCCTCGAGGACATCGACAGCTTCGGAAAGCCGACACCAGAAGAGTTACGTTCTTATCTACAAGCCTACTCCGAACGGAACGGACGGATCCGCAACACCCAGTTTCATCTTGCCATCTCCTGCAAGGGTCAGGAAATGACCGAAGATGAACTTCTCGACTTCGCCCACTCCTACCTAAAAGAAATGGGCTACGGGCAGGAAGGCCAGCCACTGCTGGTCTATGCCCACCGCGATACTGACAACAACCATATCCATATCGTCACCTCCCGAGTCGCCCCGGACGGAAGTAAGATAAACGACAGCCAGGAACGTATCCGTTCACAAAAGGCGATCGACAAAATTCTTAATCAGGATGCCCGGAAGAAATGCGAAAAGGATTTGGAGAGAGCCAAAGGCTATTCCTATAGTTCGATGGCCCAGTTCAAGGCACTGCTATCTTCCCTTGGGTACGAAAGCTACGTCAAGGATGACACCTTATATATAAAGAGACAGGGAACCGTACAGATGAACGTCGCAGTGCCTGAGATTGAGGAATCATTCGCCGGGTGCAAGCGTGACCGCAGGCGTCAGCGGGAGATAAAAGCTATCCTTCTCAAATATCGGAATGTCAACTCGAATATAAAGGGTTTACAGTCTGACTTGAAGAAAAACTTCGGAATCGACCTTGTATTCTTCGGCCGGAAGGACAAGCCATACGGATACATCATAATCGACCATAATAATAAGGAGGTGCTTCATGGAGGCCATATCCTCAAACTGGAACTGTTACTCGACTTCGCGACTTCCGATGAGCGGCTTGACCGCATAGACGCTTTTATCGACAGTGTTCTTACCGCCAATCCCAAGGCTACCACTTTCGACATCAACGAAAAGTTACGTCGTTCACATGCCTATATTAAGAGAGGCGTGCTCCATTACGGAAATGACAGCCGCAGTCTCAATCCGTTGCTTGCCGAGACAATTCTTCGTAATGACAGAATCAGCCGCATCGAGAGTTTCGGCCCCGTGACCGAAGCCGAACTCGACCGCCTGTGCCATATATATAAGGTGGAGCGCAAAGACCTTATTTCCCTCCGGTCAGAGAGAAGCATGAAATCGTCAAATGCAGTCAACCAGTTCAGGTCATTATTCAACAATCAGGAACTTGACTACAAGGCATTGAAAAGTGCCATAAGGGAAGCCGGCTTCCATATTCATCGCACGGAATCCGGTGATCGATTCGCAGTAAATTTCAAAGAGCAAATCATCATCGACCTCAGAGCCGAAGGATTCGACCTGTCAAGACTCGACTACAAGCCCGTGAAGAAAGAACACACACACGTTCGGAAACCGCAGGTAAAATCTGCAAAGCCTGGCAAATCCGGTGTCCGTCCATTGCGGGACGCAGGCGGCGGAGCCTCGGATTCCAACCGCGAATGGGAAGTCGGACACAATAAGAATTACGATGACATTGACGATGGCCGCTCCATGAAAATATAGTCGTTTTGCTCCTTCCGGACTTTCTCACGTAACACTTCAGGCAATGCAAGGCATGATTTTATGCGTTTTGGCTCGTAACGTCATGAATCACGATGTTTCGGGACATGATTAGTGTTGCGCATTTCGTTTCCTGCCCTCTTCCCTTGGTAATTTTGTGAAAAATAAAAAATTAAAACGCACACATGATCAAGTTTCCAGTCATAGTCACATTCGCCAACCAGAAAGGAGGTGTCGGAAAGACCACCCTATGCGTTCTGTTTGCCCATTACCTTGTGGCAAAGGGCGTAAGGGTGCGTGTCTTCGACTGTGACCGGCAGATGTCGGTGGTCAGGCGACGCAAGGCCGACATCGACCGCTATGGAGGGGAAGCTGTTCCTTTTCCGGTTGATTCACCGAAAGTCAGGAATGCGGAAGATGTATTCACTCTTGTCGAGAATGTATTCGGGAATGAGGATTTCGAGGTCACGCTTATTGATACCCCCGGGCTGGTAATCAACGAACCAAACAAGCTGATACTTCAAAATTCAGACATGATTGTCGTGCCCTTCCACTATGACAAGATGACCCTCTCCTCCACATCGACATTCATAATGTGCCTCGATATGTTGAAACGCGACCTCGGTAACGAGATGCGGGCACTTCTGTATCTGATTCCCAATCTCCATGACGGCAGAATCGGAACAAGAAGCGAGCTGATGCTTTGGGAAGAGGCAAGGGACATATTCAGCCGCTACGGCATTGTCACTCCCAAGATTTCCAGAGTGTCCTCGATGGAGAGAATCAGTACAGTGATACCGCTTGACCAGCAGATCAAACTCGTCACTCCTGCCTTTGACAAACTCTACTTTGACATCATCGGCAATATCAATCCAATCCGCATGACAAGGAAACCCCCGATGGAACAGAAGTCCGTGGAGAAGCCTGTGATAACGGAAATGATACCCGAGCTTACAGGCACGGACGCACCTTCCGACCAATACTTTGAACCCGAAAATAAAACTGCTACAGATGGAGAACCAGAATAACACTACAACGGCCGCCGCTCCCGGCTTTACACGCAAGACGGTGGTAAGGCCCAAAACCGACAATCCCGCGCCTGAGGTTAAGGCGGAACCCACGCCGGCCATCAAAGAAGAAAAGGTGACTGAGGTTATGGAGACTGTTGAGAACAACTCCGGAACCCCGATGGCTCCCGAAGTCCCGACATACTCCGCAGAACCTGTGAATGCCGGGGAAAAAGAACCGGTTACCGATGAATGGGAATCCTTCATGGGAAATCTCCGGAGCTACGACCCCCGTGGGTATCGTGAGAAACGATACACATGCCGTCTTGACAGCGACATAGCCGATGCCCTCGATGAACTCGACATCAACGGCTCCAGCCGTCCCGACATCGTGAGCGCCGTGATGCGCGGATTCTTCCAGCGCAACAGGGAGCGGCTGCTCCAGTTGCGCCGTGAGAGGAGAAGCTTTTTTGAGAACAGATAATACAAGTTGATATGAAAAAGGAATGGACGGACTACCACACCGGACTGCTCAGGGAGCTTTATCCGGTAGAGACAATAGAGAGAACAGCCGAAATAATCGGTTTCAGCCCTACGACCATCAAGGGTAAGGCACGTAAATACGGACTTGTCAAGGGCATGAATGTGGAATGGCTCGATAAGGCCGCCATAGTGCGCAACAACTTCGACACTCATTCCTATGCCGAAATCGGGAATATGATCGGGGCGACAAAGACCACTGTCGCAAGAATCGCGGGGAAGCTCGGATTGAGGCGCACACGGCAGGAGAACAGAGGCATCCGCTCTCGTGTCCGTCATGACATGGTAAAGAGGGAGAAACGCCGTGTAATCTTCGGCTTCGACCCGGTGACACGAATCAAGGTAGTGACCAACCGTACCAAGATACGTCTCCGCTCCGAACTGAAAGCTGCCGGCTATATCGTAGAGCGTGCCGCCAACATTCTATATTTCAAGTCTGAGGACAAAAGAGACGAGAAAAAAGAACTTAAAGCCTCACAGCATGGTCTGCGCTTCGCGCCGTGGCCATACGGTGAAGAACAATTAGCAACCGCCATATAACTGCAACAACATGAAATTCGGAGACATATTCCCCCTGCTGCTCGTACTGCTCATTCTGTACTATGCAGCGATGATTGCCATGGACCTGTACAAGGCAAAACAGGAAAAGGAGGCACAGAAAGACAAGGACACCGAGGAAGACATAGATATTTCTGACGAAGCCGCAACTTTCCAGCCTATCCGCATAAGACGTGACGAACCAAAAAAACAGGCATCCACTGCTTCTGATGAAGCAAAATCCGATGAAAAGACGAATGAAGCCGATTCAAAATCACCGGAACCTCCTGAAGCAAAACCGTCGGAACCTGCCCGGCCGGCGAAAGCAGGCAATGACGAATCGCAGGAAGCCGAAACAAAAGCTGCCGTGGCACCGGAGCCTATGGGTGATCCTTTCGACCCGGAGTCTTACAAAATCCCTGATGAAGTACTTGCTGAACACCGCAAGGAGCACGAAGAGTCCGAAGTGAACCGGGACTCCAATCCCGGGAATCAGAAGGATGATGAGCCAAAGCAAGTAACTCCAAAGAAGAGACTCCTCCGCGAGCCGGTAATGACCAACGGCATTCCTGCCGAAAACCTCGTGGCTATGGCCGAAGCACAGGCCAACGGTGGCAACACCGACCTGATGAATTTCGCATACAAATGTGAGTCCGCTTGAACAGAGCCTCATTTCTCAACTCTCTTCTCACGTTGCCTTTATCGAACACCGCTGCCTTTATTGAACTACGTTGCCTTGAATGCCCAGTAATGACCAAACAACAAGCAACCTCAATATGCAGAAAATCAAGAACCGCTGCCTCCGGGCAGCCGCACGTTTCAAGAACTCAGGCTTCGCCCGCAAGGGTGTACTCGCACTCGGCGCCCTCACTCTTGCCGCCGGCGACATGATGGCCGCCAGCAAAGGCGCCGCAGGTTTCACCAAGGCCACCCAGGAGGTAAGCTCCTACCAGACCCCTGTCTCCAACCTCATGAAGGCCATCGCCGCCGTCATCGTACTCGTAGGTGCGTTTAATGTCTACTTCAAGATGCAGAACGGTGATCAGGACGTCAAGAAGACCATCATGCTCACCATCGGCGGCTGTATCGCCTTTATCGCTCTGAGCGAGGCTCTTCCTCTGTTCTTCAAATAATTACAACAACAAGACGCACATTTGACATGGCGATGAATCTCAATGGCTACCCTGTTTTCAAAGGGTTACAGAAACCACTGGAGTTTATGGGAATCCGAGGACGTTTCCTTATGCTGGCCGCTGCCGCGATCGGTATATCATTCGTCGGGTTCATTGTATTCTCGATAGTCCTGGGCAAGCTTGCCGGATTCATCGCCATGCTCATTATGGCGGCGGTCGGCATAGCGACCATCTTCATCAAGCAGCGCGGTGGTCTGCACAACAAGCACCGTGACAACGGAATTTTCATCTACAAAAACATTTTCAAACGATAACACAGATGGCTAAGACAAAGAAACGCATATTCGATGGCTTGTACGCCCAGTTGGAGGAAACTGACGGCAACGTGGTTTTGTTCTCCGCAAAGGGCGAGCCGTCTGTCATATTCTCCATGACCAACCCGGTGCAGCAGCTCTGCACCGATGCCGAGCAGTACATGCTCTTTCAGGATGTGCTGTCGAATATTGTTCAGACTCTCGGCGAGGGGTACGCCCTCCAGAAGCAGGACATTCTGTGCAAGCAGGCTTACCGACACGATGTGCCGGAAGATGCAGAGTTCCTGACACGCAGCTATTTCAAATACTTCGAGGGAAGAGAGTTTACGGAAATCACCACATATCTTATTATAACGCAGGAAGCACAGCGAGGTCAGTTCGTGCAGTACGACCCGAAGAAATGGCTCGACTTCCATGCAAAGGTCTCCAAGGTAAGCGACATTCTCACGGAAAAGGGAATCAGACATAAGAAGCTGACCAAAGCCGAGGTCAGCGAATACTGCCACCGCTTCATGGCGTTCCAGTTTCGTCACGGCCCGTTCTCGATGACCAACTTCAAGGCTTCGGACGAATACCTGAAAACCGGTGAGCGTGTAATCCGCTCATACCCACTCGTTGACATCGACGAAATCAACCTCCCATCTGTCATACAGCCTTATACCAAGATTGGTATCAACGGATACGGCATTGCTACCGATTTATTGTCGTTCCTTACTTCCGTGCCACATACAGATTGCGTGGTATTCAATCAGGTGGTTCAGATACCCAATCAGAGAAAACTTCTCCGGAAACTTCAGGCGAAAGCGAAGCGTCACGGCTCCATGCCCGACCCGAGCAACAAGATTGCGAAAGCAGACATCGAGGAAGTCTTAAACAGACTCGCCGTCGATACCTCCATGCTGGTAAATACCAACTTCAATATCCTTGTGAGCTGTCCGGCAGACAAGGTGACTCCCGTCACGTCCTATCTGGAGACCAAGCTCTATGAGTGCGGCATAATGCCCTCGCGCACCGCTTACAACCAGTTGGAGTTGTTTGTGGATTCATTCCCCGGAAACGCCTATTCGTTCAATCCGGACTATGACCTCTTCCTCACTCTCTCGGACGCCGCCCTTTGCTTCTTTTTCAAGGAACACCTCAAAGGGTCGGAGACGACACCGCTGACCACATACTACACCGACCGCCAGGGGCTTCCGGTCTGCATAGACATAACCGGCAAGGAAGGCAAGGTCAAGATGACCGACAACGCCAATTTCTTCTGCATCGGTCCAAGCGGAAGCGGCAAGTCGTTCCACATGAACAGCGTTGTGCGTCAGTTGCTAGAACAGAATACTGACGTGGTTATGGTAGATACCGGAGACTCATACGAGGGTATCTGCGGCTATTTCGGTGGTACCTATATCAGCTACTCCAAGGAGAAGCCTATATCCATGAATCCCTTCAAGGTGACAAGAGAGGAATACGATTTGAACTTCGGTGAGAAGAAGAACTTCCTCAAATCCTTGATATTCCTGATTTTCAAAGGCAACGAGCTACCCTCCAAAATCGAGGATATGCTTGTGAACCAGACTATCGTGGAATATTACGATGCCTACTTTCATCCGTTCGAGAAGTTTACCGACATTGAGCGTGACGGTCTGCGTCAGAAATTACTTGTCGCAGCCAAGATGGATGACGAATACGAGAAGTATGCCCATGAAATGGAGGGTATCGACGAACAGATACAGCAGCCGCCTGCGAAAGAGGAAACGAAGGCTCTCATGCTCCCCTCAGAGGAGCGGAGGTTAAGGCTGATACGCCAATGCCGTGCCTTCCAAGCGGTCGTGCTGGACAAGGCGGCGACTGATTCGGAAAAGGAGAAGGCGGCTGCTAAAATCGAGCTGTACAAGAAAGAGCTATACGAGACCTCAATGCTGGTAAAGATTGACAAGCAGATTGACCACATGGAGGAGCAGAAACGCCGTCTTAAGGTCAAGGAGCTGTCATTCAACAGCTATTACGAGTTCGCCCTTGAACGCATACCGCAGATTACCTCTCTGGAGAAAATCAAGTTCGACATCCGGGATTTCGCAGCCATTCTCAAACAGTTCTACCGTGGCGGCGAACTGGAAATGACGCTAAATTCAGACCTCGATGTGAATCTCTTTGACGAGAGGTTTATCGTTTTCGAGATTGACAAGATTAAGGATGATCCGGTTCTTTTCCCTATCGTCGTGCTGATCATCATGGACGTGTTCCTACAGAAAATGCGTATCAAGAAAGGCCGCAAAGCCTTGATAATCGAGGAGGCATGGAAAGCGATTGCCTCGCCCACCATGGCAGAGTATATAAAGTATCTTTACAAGACGGTCCGCAAGTTTCACGGCATTGCAGGTGTTGTCACTCAAGAACTTAACGACGTGATTGACTCCCCGATTGTCAAGGAGGCAATCATCAACAACTCGGACGTGAAGATACTTCTCGACCAGACAAAGTTCAAGGACAGGTATGAGGACATCGCCGCAATTCTCGGTCTTACCCCGATTCAGCGTCAGCAGATCTTCACAATCAACGCCCTGAACAACCATGACAACCGCAATTACTTCAAGGAGGTATGGATATGCCGGGGTCAGCACTCGGATGTGTACGGTGTCGAGGAACCGCCGGAATGTTACTGGGCATACACAACCGAACGGGCCGAGAAGGAGGCGTTGAAAATATATCTCCGTCACTACGGCACAATGCAGGATGCAATCACCCACATAGAGATTGACCGCAAGAAAGCCGGAATCAGCAAATATCTCGATTTCGCGAGACAAGTCAACAACCGTCAGAAAGTAATGTCATTATGGTAGGATTAAGATATATAATCCCAATCATTGCAGTCACTCTCATGGCTGAGAGTGGATATGCCCAGTGGAAGATTGTCATTGACCCGAAGACAATCGAGCAGGTCGACATCAACATGGCCTCGCAGAAGGCAATCGAGGACGAACACAACAAATGTCTCGACACCATCGCCTCGAAGCAGAAGAAGCTGGAACAATACACCATAAGTATGGCTACCATCAAGGAGATGTACAAGCTGACAATGGAGAATGTATCCGGCTTCGGCACTGAGAGCAAATATTATGTCGAGATAGGACGCTGCGCCCTCGACATAATCCTTGACGTGCCCGAACTCATCAAGGTGGTCAATGGCGCCAAGTTCACAAACAAGTTGCTGTGCCTTAACGAACTCGGCAACATCGTCACCGAGACCCAGCAGCTTGTAGCTGACTTCGTGAATATCGTCAACAACGCCAAGGTCAGGAATCCGCTGAAAGGTCAGGCTACCGCCGAGACAAAGAGCGACGGCTGCAATCTCCTTGACCGATACGAGCGTCTTACTCTCGCAAACCGCATCTACTCCGACCTGATGAATATCCGCTACAAGGTTCAGGGTATGATGGCTATGGCACAGTATGCCACCATGAACGACCTGTTCTTTGCCATTGATCCGGAGGGCTGGGCGAACATCGTGGTGATGACAAATCAGGTCAACGGCCTTGTTAATGACTGGAACGGACTGCATAAAATCGACAAGCTCCAGATTGACTATGACAAAATTGACATTATCAATCAGTTCAAATGGGGATTCTGATGGGACAGGTATTTAGGAAAATAATGCCGGTATTTCTCGCTGTATCATTGCCCTTTAGCGCGTCAGCGTTTGACTGGCCGCGAGACCTGCCTACATTCGAGGCTCTGATGGCACTTCACAAGTGCGTGAAGAAGGACGAGGACGCTGCACTTACTCGTGTCGCAACCAGTTTCGGCGAGCAGTCGATTGTGACCAAGGGCGCGAGGAAGTTCAACGATGTCCGGACTACGCTCGACACTAAGCTCAACAACGCCTATTCTTACGTTGTGCTGGCCGGAGCAATATCCGCCACCGCTTCGTCGCTATATCAGCTTGTCAACGAGTACAGTTCGTTCACCTCCAATACTTTCAAATATGTCAGCAAAAAACCGTTCGTGGCATGGTATTATACCGAGGCAAACGTCGCCATATCACGCGAGGTCAAGCACTGCTACAACCTCTATGCGGCGGTGGCGGCCTCCGGAATCAATCTGATGAAGGCCTCGATGGACGAGAAACTCGACCTCGTGATGACTCTCAAAACATCCATCGACCGCGCCCGGTACATCATCGACAACGCCAATCTCTACTGCTATCTCGTGACCGAATGCGGTTGGAAGCCTGACTACATCTGGGAAATCCTTACCTCGGAGGTTAAGGATGAAATCGTAAACATCGTAATCAACAACTGGAACAAAGGATATGGGAACTAAGACAATTATCGCAATTATGTTTTGTACAGCCCTCATGGGGATGCCTCAAGCTCTTTCAGCCCAAAGGGTCGTGCATGATGACCAGAAGTTCAAGCAATGGAAGTCGATGGAGAACGGCCCGTGGGATTTCGCCCCCGACTGGTACTACTACTTTCTGCACAAGAATTATTCGGGTGCTGAAATGTACTGGAAATGGGCGGGGTTCAAGTCCGGCTACCGTGTCCGCTTCAAGGAGGAGAAATCAAATGTCAAGCGCATCATGCCTGTGCGCATAACCGCCGAAGAGACACAGCGGCAGAAGGTCAGTCAGGTCGAGAAGGAACGTGCCCAGATCGAGGAACTTTACAAGGAGGAACTTGCGAGAGAGGCCGACCGTATCGTCGATGTCACATACGTTTCCTACAAGGATGAGTTCAACCGTATGCAGGACTGCATCACCGATGGGCTTCTCTACTGCATGAACAAAAGCAACGGTGCACTGGAGTATCAGGTGAACGAGATTTCCCGGCTGAATGAAGTGCTGTGCGCAGACATCGCTTATATCCATAAGACCGGCCCGGGCTACGAGCTTGAAAACGCCAAACGCCGTCAGGCTTACGAGAATGCCAAGACAAAGATGGAGGAGCTGGTAAACCGTACCGCACACCTTTGCGCCGTAGCCGCCACACATTATTAAACTTATTATCAGGATATATATGACTTTACTTTCTATTCTTTGTACCATGGGGCTTCCCTCCATCGATGACAGCCTCGACAAACTTCTTGTCGCTATGGAGACGTTCCCGAATGTGGCGGTTCTCGGCGATGCCGTGAGCCTCGCACGGATTATCGGACTGTTGCTGGCACTTTGTGTCGGCTCATACGAGTGTTGGATGATGATGCTCGGCAGACGTGGCATGGACGTGATGAAGCTGCTTCGCATTGTCGGTATCTCTATATGCATTTCATGCTCTTCATATATCTGTTCCGCGTTGCAGACCCCGGGCAAGGGGCTGGAGGCTACAACAAAGGCTATGGCGAAGTCCAAGAACAAGGAGGTGGCGGCTTTCGAGTTGAAGGTGGCGCAGAAGCAGGGTCAGTATCTCGAAAGGCTACGTGCCGTGCAGGACTCCATCGCCACGGCGCAGCAGGTGGCCGCCATTGGCGAGGATGCCAACTGGTGGGACAAGCTCATCTACAATGTGGAGAATCTCGGCAATACCATCAACAACTATGCCCAGCGTGCCGCAGTCGCCGCAGAGACCAAGGTCAGCGAGTGGATTAACGACGTGATCAGATTTGTCGGTGAACTGATTTTCCAGATGTCGTACTACGGTATATTGGTGGCACAGAGGATATTTCTCGCTATCATGGCTATATTCTGTCCGATAATGTTCGCCATGTCGCTCGCTCCGCCTTGGAACTCCGCATGGAGCCAGTGGATGTCGAAGTATCTCTCTTTGACCCTATGGGGGTTCATCACATATATGTGCCTGTACTACATCGACTTCATTCTCCTCTACAATCTCCAGCAGGATATGATCGCCTACGAGCATCTGCTCAACGGCTCGGTCAACTCATGGTCGCAGATCGGGGCATTGGGCCTTCAGGGCATAGGCTCCAACTGTATGTACGCTATGGGTATGCTAGTCGGCGCATATATAATACGCTATGTTCCGGAAGTCGCTTCATGGCTCATCCCCGGAGGTGTTAGCAGCGGTGTCGCAGGTTCGTCAGGCGCATTCGCGATGGGTGCCGCTATGACAGCCGGGTCTGCCGCAGTCACAGCCACCTCGATGGTGGCAGGTGGTGCAGGCAGCGTTGCAGGAACACTCGGAGCTATCGGTGAAAACAATCTAAAACATAAGAATTTCGGTAATCCGGAACAATAACAACCTCAGACTATGCTCATACAATCATTAGCACAGAAGACACGACTGGCACTGCTCACGGTGGTTGCCGCTGTCGGGGGCTGCGTCCTGATATGCGGCTTCACACTTTGGCGTTGCATCGCACTCGTCACCGAGGAGCGCCAGCAGATATATGTCCTTGACGGCGACATCCCTTTTCTCGCGCAGCGGGCCCAGCTCGAAGCGAACTTCACAATGGAAGCTCGCGCGCATATCCAACTGTTCCATCAGTACTTTTTCAACCTCCCTCCAGACAACGACTATATCAAGTGGACTGTCGGAAAGGCTATGTATATGGCTGACGGAACGGCTCTCAAACAGAAGCAGGCCATGGATGAGAACGGATTCTATTCCGACATCATATCGTCATCGGCAGTGTGCACGATCATCTGCGACTCCATCAACTTCGACGAGCATGAGCGCAAGTTCACCTACTACGGCACCCAGTTGATCAAGCGACGCACCCGCGACTTGAAACGCTCGATGGTGACAAGTGGCTATATCGAAACTGTGCCTCGCACCGAAAACAATCCCCACGGTCTGATGATAACCGGATGGCGCACCATTGAAAACAAGGATTTAGACTATTAAACTGATCGACATGAAATCACTGAAAAGAACGATAAGGAACAGCCGATTGAAAACTCATCAGGCTGTCTTCGGTTGGCTGAGACCGCGAATGGGAGCCATCGGCTCCAGATACAGACTTGCAGCCCGGATAAGACTTGCCAACTCATGGGCCACCAAGCATCCGAAAAAGACATTCGGATATGTGGTCGGCGCATTGCTGACGGTACTGGTGGCCGACATCGCCTTCACCGGAGCAAGGGCTGAAATGAACAATCCGGAACTTGCGAGAATCGCCAATGTCGAACCGATATTCAATGGTTTCCGCACCATTCAGGCCAATAAGGACGCCCACCGCAAGACGGTCATGGAACTGGCTGCACAGGGTCAGACCATCCGTCAGGAACTCGACTCCATGATCCGTATACCTGACAAGTCCCATGCTGATTCGCTCGGCATAATCAAGAGATACAACCGTCTCGAAAACATCGTCAAATCACTAAAACAGAACGATAATGACTAAGATCAACTTCAAGCACCCCAAGTATATCTTCCCGGTGGTGATATTCATACCGCTGTGCTGTCTGGTATACTTCGTGATGCAGACCTTTTCCGGCAAGGATGACGGAAAGGAGCAGGTCGCAACCGACCGTATCAACACCACTCTCCCGGATGCCAAGGCTGAGGAAGCCGGCAACAAACTGTTCGAGATGTCGCGCCGCTTCGACGATGAAGATGCCTTCACGGCTGTCGGCGGCATCGGCGAGGAGAAGGAGGAGAACGAGAAGCTTGATCACGGTTATACCGAAGAAGAGCTGAACCGCCTTGATGAGGCCGAGGCAGAACGCCTACGTCAGCAACGTGAGATGGAGGAACTGGAACGTTCGCTCGCCGAATCACGCAGACACATCAACTCCTACGCCTACGACGATGACCAATATGCCAACGCCTATGGAGGCAGAACATCGGGCAACGACTTCGCGACAGAACTGGAGGAGATCCAACGCCGCAGCTTTGAGCGGCAGAAAGCAATCGAGGCAGGTCTCGGGTTCGGTCAGGATGACCGGGAAGAGAAGTTGAAAAAGCAACGTGCCGACTCAATAGCTCAGGCAAAGCGTGAGGAGAAGGAGCGCAACCGCCCGAAGCTCGTCATCAAGTCGCAGGACACCAATGCCGAGAAGTTCAACACCGTAGGCAGTGAGACAGAATCTGCCGATGCAACTCTCATCCGAGCCATGATTGACAAGACAACAAAGGCGCATGAGGGAACAAGGCTGCGCTTCAAGTTGCTCGATGATGTAACCGTATCAGGCGTGAAGTTGAAGAAAGGCACATATCTCTACGGCACCGTCACCGGATTCGGGCAACAGCGTGTACGCGCCAATATCACAAGTATCCTTATCGGTGGCAAGTTCATCAAAGTCAATCTGTCGGTATTCGACAATGACGGCATGGAGGGATTCTACGTACCTGAGTCGGCGTTCCGTGACTTCATGAAGGAGGCCGGGGCAAACACCGTCCAGCAGAACATCAGCTTCGAGTCGGAGAGCGGCTACGGGTCGGGCATATCCGGCGAAGCCATCGCTTTGCAGGCTTTACAGAACATGTATAACTCCGCAACGTCTGCCGTCTCCGCCAACATCCGCAAGAACAAGGCGAAAATTAAGTATAACACAATCGTTTATCTCATCAACTCAGACGAAGCAAGATAGACAGATAAGGAATATAAATAGGTAAACTAACTTACTTACTGTATAACTTACAAATCGAACAATCAACAAAACAACGCAATATGAAATCGAAGATTCTTACAGCCGTCATCTGTGCCATAGGCATAGTCGGCTCTGCAAACGCCGTTACTCCCGTCAAGGAGAAAATCTACGTCAATCAGGATGTGACCACCCATATCGTAATGCCTGAGAACATCAAGCTCGTCGATATATCGACAACCAGGATTGTCGGCAACCAGTGCGCCGACAACATCGTCCGCATCAAACCGATATCGCCCGATGACATCGTGGCGAATCAGGACTACTTCCGCGAGAACGAGCTGCTGGCCACGCTCACTCTTATCGGGGAGCGGCACATGGCGCAGTACGACATCGTCTATGCCACCTTCCCCTCGCGGGCCGTCTCGATTCACAACGTGCCGTACAGCTACATGCAGTCCTATGTCAACCCGGAGGTGTCGATGCCGGAGTCGGAAATGGTACGCTACGCCTGGGCCGTCTATGGCAGCGGCAGAAAGTTCAATCAGATAGTGTCGAACAAGCACGGCATGAAAGCCATCGTCAACAACATATATGCCGTCGGCGACTACTTCTTCATCGACTACTCGCTCCAGAACAAGACGAAGATTCCTTATGACATAGAGGAACTGCGTGTCAAGCTGACCGACAAGAAGGAGGTCAAGGCCACAAACTCACAGACCATCGAGCTTACGCCTGCCTATTCGCTCAATCTCGCCAAACGGTTCAAGAAGAACTACCGCAACGTGCTTGTGCTTCCCAAGCTCACCTTCCCCGACGAGAAGGTGCTTCGCATTGAAATCTCGGAGAACCAGATAAGCGGTCGCGTAATCACGCTGACCATCGAGTATGACGACATCCTCAATGCCGACGGCTTCGACTCGGACATCCTCAAAAAGATTCCATTCTCTTACCAGCCCCACATCTACAAATAAAGACAAGCAATCATGAAGAAGATAATAATCGCCCTCGTATGCGCCATCGTATCGGTTGGCGCATACGCCCAGGGAAAACTTACCGTCAATGCTGGATTCCTTTTCCCCTCCACACTCAATGCCACTGTAGGCTATGAACATTCGTTTTCCTACGGCAATGCCGTGGAAGTGTTCGGAGAAATCGGCAACCACTGGCGCACTGCTTCCGGCGAGTTTTGGAAAGGCTACTACTGGGATGGCGGCATCCTCTACAAGCACCGTCTCGTCCGCTATAAGAACGGGATGCTCCGCTTTCGTTTCGGCCCGCAGTTCGGTGCGGCAGAAAGGAAGTTCTTTCTCGGCGCCGAAGCCGGATTTGAATACAACTATGTCTTTCAGAACGGCTGGGAGTTCTCGCTGATACAGAAGAACAACGTCAACTTCCTGCACGGCGACACATTCCGGAATGGTCTGCTTATCGGATTGAAGATACCATTCTAATCTTAGAGTATGTTTGAATTTAAACCAAATTAAACATTATGAGGCATAACAAACCCTCAATCAGAGTGTTTGTAGAAGAAAAAAGATTAGTATGCATAAAATCAGCTTCTATCAGACACATCTGACCGAGGGTCAATGGTCTTATATAAACAAAATATTCTTTGAAAATGATTGCAGACACCGCAAATATTCCCTTCGCTCCATATTCGAGGCAGTCCTTTATATTTTGGTCAGTGGCTGCCAGTGGCGTATGCTGCCGCATGACCTTCCCAAATGGCAGACGGTCTATTGGTACTTCCATAAATGGGGAACAGAAGGCTATCTGAATCACTGCATAGAAAAACTTGTCATGAAGATACGCAGAAGTCGCAAGCAGAATGCCTCTCCATCGGTTATGGCTCTTGATGCCCAAAGCGTAAAGTGGGGCAACCGTCATAGTGACAATGGGTTCGATGCCAACAAGAAGGTAAAAGGCATAAAACGAAATGTCGCTGTTGACCGCAACGGTTTCATCCTCGGCAGATGCGTAAGCAACGCCGGCATACATGATTCCCGTGTTGCGCATCCTGTTTGTGAACAAGTATCTGACGCATGGCCCTCTGTAAGAAAGGGACTTGTCGACCGCGGATACAGAGGCGAGCTGATAGATAACATCAAGCGGGATTTCAATATCGACATTGAAGTCTGTTCCACTCCAAACGGGACATGCGGCTTTACTCCAAAACCTCTTCGGTGGGTTGTGGAACGCACATTCTCCTGGCTGGATGGATTCCGCAGGCTTACGCGAAATTATGAAATAACCAATGAGTCCGCAGAGGAGATGATTGATTTTGCCACGGTGAAACTGTTGCTTAATCATGTCGAACATTAAAAACTATTTAAATTCAAACATACTCTTAATGTCCGGAAAATTTCATTTCTCGCAATCGGACTTCGATGTCAACTCCGCTTCAATTCTATCGGAGAATGCAACCTTCATGAGAATGCACTCGACAAGATTGTTCAGGCTGCGGTTTTCGCGTTTGGCCATCTGTTTAAGACGCTCTATAAGAGCAACCGGAAGACGGATACTTATGTTTCTGCGTTCTGTTTCCATATGATTCCATCGTCAAAGCACGGCTGCTACCTTTCTTATTGCAGCAAGCCGATCCATGAATTTTGGATTGGACCTGGCCATCTGTTTGTCATAATCAGCCTGCAGGTTGAGCCACAAATCGGCATCGATGCCCCATGCCGCCTCAAGAAGCATGGCGGTCTCGGTGTTGACCGCACGCTTGCCGTGTATTATCTCGTTCAGCTGCGTGGGGGACATGCCGATCTGTCTGGCCAATGCCGCCTGCGACATATTACGCGCTTCAAGTTCATCCTTGATAAGCTCACCAGGGTGCGTCGGTTCAAACGGCGTGAGATTGTTGGCGATCATGTTGGGGTCTATGTTGGGCAAAGTAATCATACTACTTATAATGGTTATTGAGTTCTACAATGTTACAGACAGTCAGCATGGGATTCTCAGTATCCTCGTCAAGGCTGAACTCTATGCGGTATTTATCGTTGACACGGATCGAGTACAACCCTGACTTGTCTCCATGAAGCGCCTCGAAATTCAGAGAGTTGAACCTGTAAAGCTCCTCCTTTCGAGAAACACTAATCAAATAGCTGACACACCGCTTGTATCGTTTGGCGATGTCGGGCTGAAACCGATACTTCTTCTCTGATGTCGTCCCGGTTTCGTAAAGCTCCTTCAGGTACTGTTTGTCGAATGTGACTATCATAGTTTCCTTATTAACAGCACAAAATTAATCATAGTTTTCCAGATTCACAAATTTGTGAACTAATTTGAATAAAAAATGGCTTTTGAAGAAACTCGGGAACAGCAGCAGATGTACAACTACTTCCGTAGCTGCATCTATGTGTTCCTCATAATTGAGATTGTGATGAATCTGCCGATTACGGCGGACAACCGCATCACGCAGTTCATCCTCGACCTGCTCGGACGTTTCAAGGTCTTCAACTCAGTCGCCGGGTGCAAGATGATCGAGTTGGTCTGCATCTGTGTGGTCTGCATCGGCACCAAGGCTAAGAAGGCATTGAAGTTCAACGTCAGGACAATGGTCATCTATCCTGTCCTCGCGGGTCTGACCCTTGTCGGGCTGTGCTTCATCTTCCACAGCGTTCCTCTCGGCATGGACATGATGGGCTTTCCGGCAAACCGCATAATATATGCCTTCTGCTCAATAGCCGGAACGATGCTCGTCCATCAGGGTCTTGACGGAATAGCCAAGTATTATAACCACAAGGTCGGCGAGGACCGCTTCAATTTCGAGAACGAGTCGTTCCAGCAATCGGAGAAGCTTGTCGAGACTCCGTACTCGGTCAACATCCCGATGATATACTACTACAAACGTAGGATGCACAACGGTTTCATCAACATAACGAATCCTTTCCGTGCGACCATAGTGCTCGGTACTCCGGGGTCGGGCAAGTCTTTCGGCATCATAGACCCGTTCATACGCCAGCATTCCGCAAAAGGTTTCGCGATGATGGTGTATGACTACAAGTTTCCGACCTTGGCAAAGACTCTATTCTATCAGTATTGCAAGAACAAGAGGAACGGCAAGTTGCCGGAGAATTGCGGTTTCCGCATCGTAAACTTCACCGACGTCGAGTATTCCAATCGTATCAATCCTATTCAGAGGAAGTATATTCCCGACCTTGCGGCTGCTTCGGAGACGGCGGCCACTCTGCTTGCCTCGCTTAACAAGGGTGGCGGTGAGCAGAAAGGCGGCTCGGAGGCGTTCTTCACCAATTCTGCCGAGAACTTCCTCGCGGCAATCATATACTTCTTTGTAAACCTGCACCCGACAGGTTTCAAGGACGGCAAAAAACTGAAACGTTTTATCACCTATGAGGGAAAGAAGTTAGAGATTGTCATACGCAACTGGTTCGACTACAACGCCATTGACGATAAGGGCGAGGTCGTGCTCGACTTCATAGATGACCAGAGCCGCAATCTCTCGATTGACGAGGACGGTATGTTCGTCGACCTTAACGGTTTCACCTATACCAAACGTACCGGAGAGACTGTGAAAATCGAAAGATGTTGGTATGAGGACGAGCACGGCAACGAGGTGGAGCCGGACACCATCACCGGTGAATATTCCGATATGCCGCACGTCCTTTCATTCCTCGGACACGGCTACAAGGAAATCTTCGATATTCTGATGCAGGACGACAAGATTGCCTCGCTCATGGCACCTTTCAAGTCTGCCTTCGAGAACAAGGCTAACGACCAGTTGGAAGGTATGGTGGGTACGCTTCGTGTCAACGCCGCCCGACTCGTATCTCCGGAAGCCTATTGGGTGTTCACCGGCGACGATTTCGACCTCAAAATCTCCGACCCGGAGAATCCGAGCTATCTCATCATCGCCAACGACCCGGAGAAGGAGCAGGTAATCGGTTCGCTGAACGCCCTTGTGCTCAACCGACTGATTACCCGTGTCAACTCCAAGGGGAACATTCCTGTCAGCATCATCGTCGATGAGCTGCCGACGCTCTACTTCCACAAGATAGACCGACTCATCGGTACAGCCCGAAGCAACAAGGTGGCCGTCACACTCGGTTTTCAGGAACTTCCTCAGCTGGAGGCAGACTACGGTAAGGTAGGTATGCAGAAAATCATAACCACCTGCGGCAATATCTTCATGGGAGCCGCCCGAAACAAGGAGACTCTTGAATGGGCGCAGAACGATGTGTTCGGCAAAGCCAAGCAGACATCGACTTCGATAACCATCAACGATTCAAAGGTGTCGACGCAAATATCCGAACGGCTCGACTTCCTCGTTCCGGCGGCAAAGATTGCGGACATGGCGACAGGCTGGCTCGCGGGTCAGGCAGCCCGTGACTTCACAGCCACCGACAAGAGCATGATGAGCCACTTCGATATCGAGCAGTCGGAGGAGTTCAAGACCACCAAGTACTTCTGCAAGACCAATTTCGACATGGACGAAATTAAGCAGGAGGAAGCCCACTATGTAGACTTGCCCAAAATCTATGAGTTCAAGGACGAGCGAGAAAAGGAAATCATGCTCAACCGGAACTTCAAGCGTGTCAACCAAGAGGTCGAGGAGATAATCCGTGTCCTCGCTGGAAAAGGATAAACCATCTTGAATATGGATGTAATCACCACCAATCCCAAACAATTTTCAGTGCCTCTGTCGCTCAGATTGAGTGGCAGCGCACTGAAAGTCATAGCCGTACTCTCGATGTTGGGAGACCATTGCGCCTACTACCTTATGGAGCATGGCACCCCGGCTTATGAGATACTACGTTGCTTCGGAAGAATCGCGTTTCCGGTATTCGCTTTCCTCATAGCCGAGGGGTTCGCCAACACCAGTAACCGAATACGCTATCTGCTGACAATCCTTGGCTTCGCAGTTATCAGTGAACTGCCGTGGTATCTGCTCAACGGAGCGGACAGCAACCACAACGTAATGTTCACACTCGCCCTTGGTGTCGTAGCATTGGCAGTCTTCGACCGACTATGTGAACACTGTCCGATATGCGTCACAGCAATCATGTTAGTGGCATCATTGGCATGGCTATCCGGCTCAGACTACGAATGGCAGGGTGTGGTGATGATTGTCATATTCTATATTCTTCGCCGTCAGACTATCGAGCCGTGGTCATCAAGGCATCAGGTAAACTTCCAAGCCCAGTCACTCCGACAGGTCATCTTCACATTTTCCCTCATGGCAACCTATGGACTGACCGGAGCAATCCTCACGTCAGCCGTCATATTCCTTTACGACGGCACCCGGGGCTGCATAAAAGGCGCAGCCGCCAAATACAGCTTCTACGCCTTCTATCCGTTGCATCTGCTCATTATTTCTATGATTCGCTGAGTCGACCACACATGAAAACATCATGCAAACGAAATTCACATTAGAATTTTGGGGTATGTATTGGATGTTGTATCTTTGCAGTCTAATAATCAGAATGTAAAACCAATATTAGCAAAGAATTTTATGACAAAAGCAGAAATAGCGAATGAAATAGCAAAGACAACCGGCATCGACAAGGGTGCGGTTGTTAACGTAATCGAACAATTTATGACTGTCGTAATGGACAGCCTCGCACACGGTGAAAATGTATATCTCCGTGGCTTCGGATCATTTATCGTGAAACAGAGAGCGGAGAAAACCGCCCGCAACATCAACAAAAACACTACAATTATAATTCCGGCCCACAATATCCCGGCGTTCAAACCTGCCAAAGTCTTCTTTGAAGAAGTTGCAAAGTAATGGCTTCAAAACGCACGATAATAGAGGAATGGATGGTGGCGCAGAAGCGTCATCATCTTTCCGATGTGCAGGTACAGATGGCTCGTGAACTTGGTTTCAAACCGGATTCGCTCCGCAAGATTGACAACCACAAGCAGGAGCCTTGGAAAGCACCCCTTCCCCAATATATTGAGGAACTGTATGAAAAGCGTTTCAAACGGGAGAAACCGGAAATCGTAAAGTCCTTGAAACAGCAGCTTCAAGACGACACAGCTAAAAGGGCGGCAAAGAAGAAAGCGAAAGACGCCCGATGAAAAACGGCACAGATTGAAGCTATTTTGCCCCCACCGACCCAATCCGAAAAGTGAGACCTCCAACAAAACAACAAAACACAACATCGGCTACAAACTATTCAAGTTGTAGCCGATGTTGATATAAGTTGTACCTTCAACGTATGCCTCAGTCAGTTTCTGTATTTGTGCGGGAGGGGCGGACTTCACAGCCCCGCCCCTCCCTGATATATAAAAAGAATTGTATCGTTTTTTGGTGGATGTCTATGTCACCTGTCCCTCTCTCATATTTCGGTCATTTGGCAATACTGCAGGAGACAAGGGTCAGATTTCCATTGTCATCGGATTCAAGTTCGTAGTCGCCACGGAAGGCGGCAATCATACGCATGATCTGCACGGGGCTTATGCCCTCTATATGTTGCGACCCCATTATTTCTTGCCATATCGGACTGTCCTCTCTGACGGGGGTGTCAAATGACACAGCTTCGATATACTGTTTAAGTTTCCCGACTGGTTCACAAGGAATCTTGCGTTGTTTCCATGAAAATATCGACTTAGGCAGGTCGGGGAATTGCTTCCTGACCTCTTCTGCATCAACTGGCTCACCCGACGGCAGTCCTATTTGAAGAAGTCTTGCCCTCTGTCGGTCCGTTAGACCATCAAAGCCGTGTATCAGTTTATTAGTCAGGATATACATATATGGAAGGGAATCATGGTTTATGACATAATCCGCAATCCATCGTGCATCTTCCGGTTCCACATAACCCTGAAGTTCCTTCCTGTATTGTTCGATCAGTTTATACCGTCGTTTCTCAAGAGTCTTCCGCTCCTCATACTCCCTGACAAGTTCCGGATTGGAACGGAACGCCTCTATACCCTCCCGAATTGTTTTTCTTACCTGTTTCAGTATTTTGGTCTGTTCCTCATTATAATACATGCCCAGATCCCAGTCCCATTCCCAGTCATATTCATTGAGAACATACTCGGCTCTGTCCATGCCATGGAGGTCACATTCCTGCGCCATCCACTCCGGCATGACACCCGTCTTGACAAGCTCCCATATAGATGTGTCTTCTGTAATAATCATAATGATACTTTTTATCGTATAACGTTTTATTTCACAAATTTGTATGATGAAGGCCGGATACCTGCCATTTATGGACGGTATGGAAGTAAAATCAGATGTCGTTGTTACCGTATGAATCCATTGCGGACGATTGCCTCGGACTTGATTTCGATAACAAATTATCCCGAGAAATGAGTCACTGAACTCCGAGCAAGGCTTCCTGAAAATTTATCTGCGAAAGCAGACGGTTCCATGAGGTGATATTCATGATGAATGAGAGTGACTCAATGCCGACCATTTCCCCGACTTTTTTCAGCCATAGTGTGACCTTGTATTTCATGGTCTTATCCAGTTTCATGGAGTGTGAGGTCTTCAACGGAAACAGATATTCTGAAAGTCTGTTGTCGTATTTTTTCAGGATTGCCCTTGCATGAAGGTTCAGCTGCAGGGATATCTCCTTGCCGGTACCCCTTCTCCGATATGTGAGCACATTCCCGTCCAGATTATCCGTTGTGAGATTGATGATGTCCGTAAGTTCCATGCCTTTGCAATAAAAGCCGAACATGAACATGTCGCGGGCAAGGTCGAGCTTGCCGAATCCCGACAGATCGATGTTGGCTAACTTCAAAATCTCCTCGCGGTCCAGACATGCAGGATTTTCGACATTCCTGTCGAAACGGATTCGTGTGTTCACTGACCCGTCCTGAAAAATGTTGACTGGGATTTGTATTGTTAAATGTTAATATATGTTCAAAGTCCGGAGAGAC